>NZ_CP159332.1:2104923-2405626 GCF_045057105.1 Maribacter sp. LLG6340-A2
ATCTTTAACGCTTCTAGCGCCTTCTTTAATAATATGGTCTCCGTCATTTAAACCAGTTAATACCTCTATTTCTGCACCTTGCGTTTTACCTGTGGTAATAATTGTTCTTTTTACTACCGATTCTCCTTCTGCATTTGCTTCATCTGCAACAAAGACATACTGTTCTCCTTCTGCATTTTCTGAAATGATACTCGTAGGTATTAAGATGGCATCTTCACTGGTATAATCGTTAATGTTTACTTTGGCGGTAAGGTTGGGCTTTATTTTACCTTCTTTATTCGGTACCGGTATCTCAGCTTCAAATGATCGGTTAGCCGGGTTGATGAAATTACCGGTCTCCCTAATCTTTGTAACCATACTATCACCTAAAACAGGAAAGTAGACCAAAGCTTCCTTACCTTTTGTAACATTACCTATATAGGCCTCTGGTACCTCAACCTCAATGTACATATCAGATAAATTGACAATACGAAATACTTCAGAACCTGGACCTGGGGAAACTACTGTTCCTTGGTCTTTGATTACATCATCAATAATACCTGAGAATGGCGCCCTAATCGTTGACTTCCCTAATTGGCTTTCTACTTGTGACACCATGTTTTCTGCCGCCTCATAATTGGTCTTGGCTTGTAGGTATTGAATTTCAGAGCCAATATTCTGGTTCCATAAACGCTCTTGACGCTCAAAAGTGGTTTTGGCCAAAGATGCTTGGGTTTTTAATTGGTTTAATTGACTTGACAGTCCACCATCGTCAATGGTGGCCAATACCTGTCCTCTGCTTACACGGTCGCCCTCTTTTACATGCACCCTTTGCAAGGTACCTGCCATTTCTGGGTAGATCAGTACATTTTGCTTTGTGCTAACATCTCCCTGTAATTCCAAGTAATGGTTAAACACCTCTTTCTTTGCCGTTAATGTGTTTACCAAAGGCAATTTCTCTTCATTTCCTAATATAGCAATTGCAGAGTCCAATGATTTTAGTTGGGCATCTATTAGCTTCTGCTGTGTAGTTATTTCATTTTTTTTGGCCCTAATAGCCTCAAGGTTTTGTTCCGAAATAATTTCAGCTACCGATTGGTCTTTACCACCACACGAATAAAGGCTTATGACGGCAATTATTAAAATTGGTAATTTTTTCATGATTAATTTTTTTATGATTGACTATTTAGGATTTTGTATTTAGTATAGTTTCTAGTTCGGTCTTTTTATTAATGACCTCTACCATAGACTGTAAGAATTCTTGTTGTGTTGTATATAACTGTGTCTGTGCTTGTCTTAATTCAAAACTGGTTGCCAAACCTTCTTTGTATTTAATTTGGTTCTTATTTTCTATACGCTCTGAGAGTAAAAGATTTTGTTTTGCCGTTTCATAATTACTTATGGCCAACGTGTAATTGTTTTTGGCATTTTCTAACTGTAATCTAATTTGTTGCTCAGCTTCGGTCAATTGTGTTTTGGCTTTTTCCAAAGCAATCTTTGCACGTTGAGTGCTGGCACTACGTTTTAAAGAACTGAAAATTGGAATGTTGAGGTCAAAACCTAATATAGAAGAGTCAAACCACTGTTGGTCGCTACTTAAAAAATCAAAATTGTCAGAATAAGCAGATGAGCCGTAATTTACAAATGCGTTCAAGGTAGGCAGCGCCCTACTTCTTGCTAACTTATATTCATAATAACGTTGTTGGTTCAAATTCTCTGCTAACTTATAATCTACGTTTTCAGTAATATTAAAATCCGTTCCTACTAGTCCCAAATCTATTTTAGATACAGTAAGGTCCTCAAGATTTTCCTTAAGTTTTGTTGGAGCTTCTAAATCTAGGCCCATACTTAAATTCAACATTTGTAGGGTGATATCTTTAAGACGAAGGGCATTTTGCAGCTGGTTTTCAATGGAAGACAGTGTAATCTGTAACTGATCAACACTTTCTTCATCTCCCAAACCATTTTCATAAAGTTTAGAAGTTTCGTATAGGTTTTTCTCTAAGGTAGATTTGTTCTTTTCCAAAATATCTACACTTTCCTCAGCCAACAGCACATTACCATAAGCTTCTACCACTTGTTTTCTAACATCCAAAGCCGTTTTCTCCTTGTTATTGGCACTATAACTTAAAAATGCCTTTGTTGCTTGTACGCCAACAATATATGAACCATCAAAGATTTGTTGGGTCAGAGTAGCGGTTGCCGTGGCAGATTGGGGTTGGGAAAAAACTACCGGTATAAACGTACCGGGTTCTCCCCCTGCCAGTTCTGCAGGTAATAAGGATACAGGTTGCTTTAGTTGGTTTTGATAACTTATTGCTCCGTTAATTTGGGGTAATCCACCAGCAATAGTTTCCCATTTTTGTTTTTGTGCATCTATGATATCTCTTTCCGCATTTATGGCTGCATAGTTGTTCTCCAAAGCAAACTGAACAGCTTCCTCTAGCGTAAAACTATATGTTTGTTCCTGCGCATATCCAATGCTTAAGTAGAGGATAGCTATAAAAATTGTTATTTGGTTTCGCATTTATTCTTGATTTGAATTGATGATTGTATTTAATATAGTTCTCCCCTTCGGAGTAACGATACCTCGTAAATGATACTCTAAAAATGAATCCATTAATTTAGCAACGGGAAAAAGTTTTATAGGAAATATATTCTGATCCTTTATATTGTTCATGCCCGTATAATATATTCTTGCAACAAATTCAGAATCAATATTGTCTCTATAAATTCCTTGTTGTTTGCCCCGTAATACATTAGTTAAAACACATTTCTGCATTTTGTCAAAATGCATTTTTTTCATTTCACTATAAATTTTAGGATAGTATTTCATGAGTTGAAATTGTGGAGAGGTTTTTTCATCATTTAAATGAGACATGACATATTTTTTAATCTCATAAAGCTCCACAATTGGGTTCTTCTCCATTGCTGCAATGCTGTCAATACCCTCACTAAGGGTACAGAATTTGTGCATAACGCAATCCTCTACTAATTCTGTTTTGTTGCTATATTCATTATAAATGGTCTTTTTAGACATTCCCAGTTCGTTGGCAATGTCATCCATGGTAATACTTTTAAAACCTCGCTCCAAAAAAAGAGTTGTAGCGGTATTTCTAATTTTTTCCTTCATAACGGGTGCAAATATACAATAGGAAACTGAAAAAACTATAAAAGTTTCCTAAGTTTTACAATTTGTTAATGTTATAAAGAAAGTTTACCCGTTATTTAAGGATTTATTTCTGGCCACATAGTCTTTGTAAGCTTGCTCTCCTTCATTTTTCCAGAATTCATCATAATATTTCCATTTAGAAAAATCATTTCTTACGGGTTTGCATGGGTCAAATTTTGCAAATTTTTTGTGTTTGTTCTTTTTCTTGTTACCCGGACCGTCACCTCCTCCAAAACCAAAGATTATTTTAGAGAAGAGAAGTATTCCTATAGCTTTCCAATAATCTATTTGGGGTAATCCAAAAATATCTGGCATAAGCCAATTCCATAAGCGCATAACAATGTAGCCCACTAATAGGGCTATTGCTAGCCCTAGCAGAATAAAAAAGAGAATTTTAAATGCCTTGTGTACATAGTGTTGCACTGAATTTTCCATGTTTTTTTCCAAATTAGATTCCATAACTCTATTTTTTAATTTTCTATATTTTTAAGTAAAATTGATAATGCCCTATGTCTTCTAGACATTAGAGTGCCTTGTGGTATACCGGTTTCAGAGGCAATTTCTTTATAACTGTAATTTTCAAAATCTACCGCTATGATAATGTCCCTATACACAGGTTTAAGTTCGCTAATGGCAAACTTTAGCTTTTCGCGAACATGATGGGGATATTCGTTGGAAGTTTCATCATAGAATAAACTGGTAAAATCCGTCCAAAGTTGTTCCAGTTGATCTTGGTCATCTAAGCGCGATTTTTTAGTACGCAGAATATCGGTAATCTTGTTTTTAACTGCATTATATACATAACCGCCAATGTTATGTATAGGTAATGCATCTATAGGTCTTGAGAAAATACGTAATGCGACATCTTGTATAATGTCTTCTGCATCACTTTCTGATGTTTGTTTGATTTTAGATTGAATATAGTGCTTGATGGAGCCATATTCTTCTTCAAAAAAACTATTCAGGTTCTTGTTATCGTTTTTGTTGGATGACATCCAAGAGTATTTTCAATTGGTCTTCATATATAAAGACGAAGAAGTTGAAACCTATTGCATTTTTTTGGGAATTTATTTTTTAAAATGAAATCTAATTGATTGTAAAGATAATATAATCAGATAGTTGTGATTATTTTTTACGGAATAAATATATAGCAACAGCAATTAAAAGAAGCATGCCTAGAAGATACCATACATAAGATGGATTATTCTTGGGTTGCGCAATTTCAATTATCTGTAGTTGTTGGTTGGCCTCAACATTAGTTATTACCTGGGTATTGCCACCCGTCCAATCTACAATAACAGAATCCACTTTTGTATTTGCACCTAACCCAAAGTGTGCAATAACGGAGTTTTGAGACAAATGGCTGGATCCTCCTCCATCTATTTCTCTAATTAATCTTTTTCCATTGGCAATTACCGTTACCCTTGAACCTATTCCGTTGGTTTCGGCCTGTACACCTTTTAAGGCCACTTTTAACCAGTTTCCGGTAGCAATGTCATTTCTAAAAAGACGTGTTGTAGATGCTATTGGGTAATTTAGAATAGGTTTTTGGTTCACGACCAATAAGTCCATATCCCCATCGTTATCCATGTCAAAAATAACTGAACCCCTACCAATACCATAGTCATTTATACCATATTCCCTTCCACTTTCAGTAAAGCTTCCTTTATTATTTTCAAAATAAAAGTTACCCATGGGTGTGCAATTAGGATTCAGGTCTCCATTGGCAACAAAAAGGTCTACATCTTGATCATGGTCAAAATCAGCAAAATTGGCTCCCCAACTAATGGCTAGATTATACGTACCCAATTCCTTTGCTTTATCTATAAAGGGTTTGCCCTTGCCTTGGTTTTCCATTAACCAATTGAATTTTATATTGGTAATGTAGTAGTCCATCCAACCATCACCATTATAATCTCCCACAGCAGCTCCCATGGCGTTAATCTTCAAATTCATTTGGGTTTGCTTGCTGACGTCTTCAAAACGGTCATTAGGATATTCATTTTGGTATAGAAAATTCGGTACTGCTTTATACCCAAAATCTTGGTTTACCAAAAGGTCTTGATCTTGATCATTATCAAAGTCGGTGAAAACACCGCCAAAGCCAAAACCTTTATGACCTAAACTATAGTCATCATATACATTTTCAAAACTTTTGCCACCTTCGTTTTTTAGTAGATAACTTTTAGCTGTTTGGTTGGCACTGACTATGGTAGCGTCTTTTATGATTCCCAATTTGCCGGTAAATTCTTGAAAATAGTTGCTCACAAATAAATCTGGGTAACCATCGGCATCAATATCGCCAAAGCTTGGACCTGTACTGAAGGAATTTAAATCTTCTAATCCGTATTCATTAGTAACATCTTTAAAGGTGGAGTCTCCATTATTTAAGAACAATAGATTTTTTGCCCTTGGAATAATATTCTTACCATCGGTAGTAGTGATCGTGGTTATGAATACATCTCTAAATCCATCTCTATTAACATCGGCACTTACTACGCCTTGTGTAACATACTTACTGGTAAACTCAAGACCAGATCCTTCAAAAACGTTTTTAAAAGTTCCATCGCCGTTGTTCAAGTATAATTTATCATCTTTTATACCGCTGGTGATGTAAAGATCTTCAAAACCATCATTATTGAAATCAAAAACGGTAACGCCTCCACCAAAGGTACCTTCATATACCTCAAATTGGTGATTTATACCCGAGTCTTCGGTAACATCTGTAAATTGTTGTGCATGGCTAACCCATCCAAAGAAAAAAATGGATATAACTAGGTAGTTTAATAATGTGTTATTGTTCATACGTGTTTCTCCATTCTAAGTTGTAAACGTTCTTAGCTATTACCTTGCCTTTTTCTAAACCTACTTCATTGTCCAATTGGGTGTGTATACCGCCGTAAAATCTAGAATCGGCTGTTTCTTGTGCGGCTTCCCAAAAAGAATGGAACGTACGTATTACAAAGTCCGTTTCTTTCAACTCATCTCTTTCCCTGCCTTCATGAGCTCTATCCGTAAAAGTGAATTCCTTACCAAAATTATGTTCTAAAACAGTTGCCGCTGCTGCCGCTTGTATGGCATGCCCTGATGGAAAAGAAGGAAACGGGGGATCAGGCCAAAAAGACTCCCACTCTTCATCAATATATTTAGGTACAAATGTATTAGGCCGCTCGGTAAAGAATTGATATTTCCATTTCCAACAATTTATAAATGCATCTGCTACCGCCATACCTACTTGTGCAAATACCTGCGTACTTTCAATAAGTGAAATATCATGGCCTTCTACAGCAAGTGATGCAAAATAATACGAATGACCGGGTGGGGTAAAACTAACATCTGGATCATCTCCCCACCAAATTGCCGCTTCCTTTTCTAGTTGGGTTAGTTCAAGATCCTTTAGGTATACATTTTCAAATTGTTCATAATAAGGAGAACCTGGCGTGGTGTCATACGGAATCATCTTCGGGTCTTCTACTTCTTTATTTTTGGAAACAAATGTTCTATTCTCCCCCCAATGTGGGTGTAAGGGATGATGACTGAAGGATTGTGCAAACAGTGGGGGTTTCCATGCACCGGGTCTGTCTGGATGAACCATGTTTTTGTCAAAATTGAAAAGATACCCTCTATGTCCACCATCTGTTTCAGACCACTCAAAAATTGCATTGGCAACAGCTTTTCCAAAATCTACCGAGCGCTGAACCGTTTCTTTTTCAACTTCTTTGTGAAATTGATCGTAAATAACTTGCTCTAGAGAATCTATTTTTTGAATGTTTTCTTCGGATGTTTGAACGTATATATTTTTTAGAATTTCTGATTGACCTGCATTTAGGGCCAATACCCAATTATATTCTTTTGTATCATCAACTGTAGGAAGCTTTTCTAACCCTAACAACTGGCCGTTCATGGTTTTATAATCGGTAAAGCCTGGCACTACAGATTCATACATGGTGAGCCCGGTATATCCAAAAGCTCTGGATGCAAAAGTGGGGGAGTTGGAAGGCGTGTATCTAGTAATGAACAATGTCATGTTCGCCCATTCTAAAGCCACCTCTTTTTCTGTCATACTATGCTGTTCCCTTTGCGTACAAGCAGTTAAAACCAGTAGTAAACTTAAAACGCATATGCTGGACTTTACTTTTTTGTAATAAAACATCATCATAAGATTGAAACTTTATTCTGAAAATTTATAGGTCTGTATATTCTTACCATAAGTAACTACCATTAACTGGCCATTGATCATAACAGCTTTGGGTTCGCTACCCACTATGGTTAAACCAGAAACAGATTGCGGTATGTATTTAAATTGGCCTTTGCCATCGCCATACAACATGGTGCCATAATTGGCATCAAATTTTCCAATACGTAGTTTATAAAATTCATCATTACCCAGTACTAAGACATCTAAATGCCCGTCATGGTTAAAATCCTTGACAATAATTTGTGATGTTGGGGCATATTGTGCCTGCAAAGGTAATATGACCTGTTTCAGTTTTTTATTTCCCAAATTCAGAAACAAGGTCGTTTCTTGATGATCCATGGTCAATTTGGAGGCTTTTTCTAATTGAGCCTTGCTAAAAATATCAGTAAGTTGGGCATTGGCGTAAGTTTCATAACTCGTAAAGCGCTGTCTTAAGCCAGCCAATTGTCCTAAAAGTTCATCTCTTGTAATATAGGGATAACTAGAATCACCAACATAGAAATTTAAAATAGGGTCTATAGACCCATTCTTATCAAAATCAGAATAATATAATTCTGCCGGAGTATCTGAAGTTACATTGAATTGGGTGTTTAGGCCTACATTGCCAGCTAATATATCTATACGACCATCCTTGTCAACATCCGCTAGCTCTAAAGTTGTCCATAAGCCTTTTGGCAACTGATTAAAATAGGTACTTGTATCATCTACCAACGTTCCTTTTTTGTTTATGAAAATTTGTATCGGTAGCCATTCGCCCACCGTTATCAAATCATCAATAGAGTCACCGTTTATGTCTGCCCATTCAGAATCGGTAATTGCTCCGGGCAATTGTAAGCCGGGTTGTATTTTTAATGTTTGATCATTAAATTCTCCTTTACCATTGTTCATGAGTATGTAACTTCTAGAAGTTTCAGGGTATCTGCCAGGGATATAGCTGCCGCCTACGAATAGGTCTAAATAGGAATCGTTATTTATATCCGAAAAAGATACACTGCCGGTATTTGTTAGCATATTGGGTAGTGCGGATCTTACTCTTTTGAAATTACCTTTACCGTCACCTACATATAATCTATCCTGTAAACGCTGATCATTTTGCTGTAGATCATGATATCCGCCGCTGGCAATATAGATATCTAAAAATCCATCTCCGTTAGCGTCAAAAATAGCAATATCGGTATCAAGGTGGTCAGCATCTTTTATAAAATCATTAACTGGATGTTTATTAAATGTATTCTTGGGTGTTTGAAGGTAAACTGAGGCGCTTTGACCTATTCCGCCCCCTATGATTATATCCTCTAAATTGTCATTGTTGATATCCGCTTTTACAATTGCGGGACTTTTATGCGAAAATTGTTTTAATAAGAGGGACTGTCTCTTAAAATCATTAAAGCCCGTGGATGTGTGTTCAAAGTTTATTGGAGATTCCAATTTTGTAAACAGTGGTTTTAGTTGGTTATTTGTGGGAGCTTTTCTATTCGCATTGACCTCGTCAATTAAAAGGGTCTGGTTTGTTTTTACATTGGTGAACACTTCTTGTTTACCGGAGTTCCAGTTAATAGAAATCGAATCTATAACTTTAATATCGTTCATGCCAAAATGTAAAGTGGGGGTTATGGTAGATAGGTAACCCTGTGTTGGCATTTGTTCTAAAACCTGCATTTGGCTTTGTGCATAAACAGTTGCTTTAGCGCCAATACCTGCCGTATTCTTTTCGGCACCCTTTAATTTGATTTTTAAATAACGATTGGTCAAAGAATCATTGTTGTTCCTATAAATGAAAGCGGGTTTATTTATATTATTTACTATTAAATCTAAATCCCCATCATTGTCCAGATCACTATAAATAGCCCCATTGCTGTTTGCAGGGTCATCTATTCCCAATTTTTGGGTTTGGTCTATGAAGGTAGAACCATTGACATTGGTGTAATAGTAATTGGTTAAATTGGAAGAGGGCATTTTTTTAATAAGCTCTAACACATCCTGTCGTTGTAAACGCCCTTTGGATTGTACAAAATCTTCCATATAGTTTATGAAGTCCAAATTGGTATAGTCCCTATAATAGCCATTGGTAATATAGAGGTCTTTATAACCGTCATTATTAAAATCTGCAAATAATGGTGCCCAACTCCAATCTGTATTAGATATGCCGGTAAGTTGCCCTACTTCACTAAACGTGCTGTTACCATTGTTTAATTGCAACATGTTGCGCATGTACTGATGATGAAATCCACTTCTAATGTTCAGGTCAAATTTTTCGTAGTTGTCCGGAGATAATAATAGTTTCTGTCTTTTGTTGTCTTCTGGCAACATGTCCAATGTAAAGATATCCTGCCAACCATCATTATTAATGTCCGTTATATTATTGCCCATTGAGAAATGACTGGTATGCCCCATTTGTTTACCCAATTGGTCTGTAAATGTCCCGTTTTTATTGTTGATGTAAAGATAATCTGGAATGGTGTAGTCATTTGATATATAGAAATCTTGCCATCCGTCATTATTGATGTCACCAATTCCAATACCCAGGCCATATGATAATGCAGAGCCACTAATGCCAGCTGAAACGGTGACATCTATAAACCTTCCATTTTTTTGTTCATAAAGCCGTGAGCCTTGCAATGGGTCGTCTTTTTTAAGAAACTGCTTGGTACTAACTTCATTGAGAACGGGTAAGGATTTTGGATTATGGTTTAACAAAACCATGTCTAAATCCCCATCTTTATCATAATCAAAAAAATATCCTTGATTGCTAAATGCGGCACTATCTAAGCCATATTTAGCAGCTTCTTCCTTAAAAATAGGAACATTATTCTCATCGTTACCTTGATTGATAAAAAGCTGGTTTTTTCTTTTGTGGTCTGGCAATGCACCTGAATAACACAAGTAAATGTCCAACTTTCCATCGCCATTTACATCTGCCGAAGAAACACCGGTTTTCCATGGTCCAGACCTGCCATTAACCTTGGCTATAGAGGTTACATCCTCAAATTTTAAACCTCCTTGGTTGAGATATAATTTATTATCACCCATATTGGAAGAAAAATATAGGTCTTCTAACCCATCATCATTAAAATCTCCTGCTGCTATACCGCCACCATTATATAGGTATTCGTATACCAATACATTGGCATTGAGACCCTCATTTAGCGTATTTTCAAAAGATATATTTGTCTGCTCCGGGGTCAATAATGTGAAAAGCGGAGTGGTTTTTTCTATGGGGTCCGTATTATTAACAGGAATATCCTTGGCTTTTTCATTACAACCTATCATTAGGAGAATGCAAGTAAAAAGAAATGTAAATTGTTTTGTGGTCATTTGCTTAAATGTAAAAAATCTATCCCACAAAGGGATAGATTTTTCGAATAACTCAAAATTAACTTAACTTAATAGCCAGGGTTCTGGATCAATAATTCATTTCGATTAATTTCATCCCTACTTAAAGGCATGAAATACATCTTATCATCCCAAATTCTGGTTTCGTTATCGGTATTATCGACTACATTATAGGTGTAATCGTATACCTCTGGATCGTATCTGTAAGGCGTTATTGGTGTAGCTCCAGGTTTTAATTTGGCAGTTACCTTCATTACTTTGATTCCCCTACCTAATGTTTGATCGGCGATCATCCACCTTCTGGCATCATGATATCTATGCTCTTCATAAGCCAATTCTACTCTTCTTTCGTTGATATAGGCTTCCAATAGGGCATCTCCAGATGCTGTAATTGCGGGCATACCGGCCCTATATCTAATTTTATTAAGCCAATTTCTGGCCTCTCCCTCATCACCGGTAGCAATGGAGGCTTCCACATAGTTCAATACAATTTCCGTATAACGAATAAATGGCCAAGGAACCACTTGTGCACTGGATTGGTTGTCTACTAATGCTGGGTCCGGATCAATAAATTTACGAACATAGTAACCAGATCTAGTACCGTTCCAATTTTCTATGGGAGAATCTCTCATATCTACACCAGGAATGATACCGCCACTGCCATCATCGTAAGTACCGGTCTGTATTTCATCATAGGGATCAATAGAGGCGACATCATCTGGTCTTGGTTTCCAAGGTGCGCCATCATATAGAACGGTTGCTTTAAGTCTTGGATCTCTATTATCGTATGGTGCCGCAGCATGTTCAGGATTGCTCCAGTCAAAATCTGACCCATCCATCATTTGGTAATCGTCTACCAATTGTTGAATAGGCGTATTACCGGCCCAGTTATGATAACCATTTGGTCCGTTATTGATCCCTTGGTGAATACCTCCCAAAGGCCAGTTACTTTCTTGGGTAAACAATGGGGAGTGTGTTCTTTCAAACAAAAGTTCTGCTCTGGCGGCAGGGTCACCAACAGCACTTCCACCTCCCATAGCAATAGAGATGTAGGTTTCTGTTGCTTCTTCCGCAGAAGCCGGTTCAGTTAAGTCCAATTTATATCCGCTGGCTTCACTGTCCAAAACTGCTTTTGCCGCATTTTTCGCTGCAATCCATCTTGATTCCCTATCTCCAGAAGTATAGGCAATTAAGTCTTGGTTGGCATAGCTACCAAGTGTAGCAGATTTTTGAGCGGCTGTCGTTGCATCACGTAAATCACTTGCCGCGTATAGCAACACCCTTGATTTAAGTCCCATTGCACTTAATTTTGATGCTCTACCCGGTGTGGTTTCCTTGCCGTCTAGTAAGGAAATGGCATTGTCAAGGTCAGAGACTACAAAGTCAACATTTTCCGCATAAGTGTTTCTTGCAATGGAATAATCCTCATCAAGACCATATGGCCTATCTATTAACGGAGCACTACCATAATACCTCATTAATTGGTGGTAATAATACGCACGTAAAAAATGCGCTTCACCAAGTAAACGGTCCTTTAACACTTCATCATCAAAAGATGAATTTGGTAATTCCTGAATGGCAATATTTGCTTTCCTAATTGCCGAATACAATTCATCCCATTGTGGAATAATATTAACATTTCCTGTACCGGAAGGCGATAGGGCACCTTCTGTAATAACGTTTATTCCTCTACCGGAGTGCGTAAACATGGCTTCATCTGTCAATGAGGCCAAACCTTCTTCTTCAAACCCTCCATAGCCAAGGGATGCGTAAACATTGAAAACAAAAGCTTGAGCCAGAGCTCCATCTGCCCAAGTGGCATCTGCTGAAATGGAATCTAAAGGCTGTGTTTCCAAAAAGTCTTCGTTACACGATATAGGTATCAACGCTATGGTCAATAAACCTAAGAGTACTAATTTCCTTTTCTTCATAATTTTTTTTTAAAATGTTAAACTAAAACCTGTGTTAATAATCGACTGCTGCGGATAAAACTGCCCACTATTACTCGTTGATTCTGGATCGTATATATCTTGAGCTGCCCAAGTTGCCAAGTTTAGGCCACTCACATATACTCTGAAATTTGAAAGTCCAAACTGCTCTATCATAGAATTAGGGAAATTATAAGCCAATTGGACATTTTTAAGTCTTATGTAATCCTTGCTAAATAGATTATAGGTATTGTTGCCATAATCACCACCACTGTAATAGGTGTCTCCACGGCTAGCTAACCTTGGATCAACACTGCTTGGGTTATCGGGACTCCATCTGTTATCAAAGCTATATTTCAAGAAATTACCGATATCACCAGATTCTGTCTGTATAAATAACTTAGCTCCTGTAGCACCTTGCAGTAATACAGAAAGGTCAAAGTTCTTATAAGATGCATTAAAGGTAACACCGAAGTTGAAATTAGGATTAATACTGTTCTTTAATCTAACTTGGTCTAAATCGTTAATGGCACCATCACCATTAATATCCTTGAATTTCATATCACCTGGTTCAAGGACCGGTTTTACCGCACTGTAGTCCAATGTATTGGAGCTAATGGCTGCTTCATCCCTAAAAACTCCGTCATATTCATACACTAAATATGAACCTATTGGTTTTCCTTCTCGTAATTGGTAGCTAGGTGCACCTGGAATCTCATCTAAAAATTCTACGGAGTTTTGTGCATAACCACCATTTACGCCTACATCCCATTTAAATCCTTCTACACTGCCACCGTAATAGTTCAATGCAAATTCAAAACCTTCATTATTAACTTTACCCGCATTTACTGGAGGTAATAAATCCGATATACCTGACGACCCTGGTGTGGAACCTGTTTTTTGAATTAATATTTGATCCCTTTTGTTTATGAAATATTCTAAGGTAAAACTTAGTTTACCATCAAGCACAATACCATCTAAACCAACGTTGAAATTTTTTGCCCTTTCCCATGTAAAACTTGGGTTGGCCAACAATGGCTCGTTAAGAATGGTCTGAACTTGACCATTTATAGGGTATTGTCCAAATTCATAAATTGATTTATATGCATATTCTTGTAGCTCGTCATCCGTAATTGCACCATCACCGTTGCTGTCAAAGGAAACTTGATCATTACCCATTTCTCCGTACGATCCTCTAAGTTTTAAGTAACTAATAGAGTCTACATTGAACCAATCTTCATTATTGATGTTCCAACCTACCAATAAACCTGGGAAGAATCCAAAACGGTCGTCTCCGGGAAATATGTAAGAACCATCTACTCTCCAGATAAATTCTGCCAAATATTTCTCTTTATAGTTGTACTGTGCACGCCCGTAATACCCTAGCCGCGTTCTGTTATATGCATAACCATCGGTTTCTTGAGCAATTTCACCACCTACACCTAATTGGTCTACAGCGGTAGATAAATAGTTTCTTCTAAAAGCGGAGAAAAATTCCCCTTGAAAGTTTTCACGGGTTACACCGGCCAAAAGTCCAATAGTATGGTCTTCGCCAATTGTCTTGTCGTAAGTAAGCAAACCGGTAAGATTTGTGTTAAGTACGTTGTTGGAGGACTGTAATAATCTTGGATCTGTAAAGTTGGAACGGATGGCTCCACTCAAAACAGGATTTCCTGTTTCAATATAGTTTGCGCGATCTAAAGAATACAATGTCCACGGAGTCTGCCAAAGTTTTCTACGTAATTGGCTTTGGTCCACACCTGCCGTTAATGTTAATTTTAAACCATCTACCCAAGGATTGGTGATATCCACAGAACCTGTAAACTGTAGGTAATCTGTAGGTTGTTTATCATAACCTGTTTCATTGGTGGTTACTACGACCGGCTGTTGGCCATTTTCAATATCCGGACCTGGTAGGCCGTTTGGCCATACTGCTGGTTCATTGGGTCTTCCCCTCATCAACATTCTAAAAATAGCTCCGGCCCCTTCTGTTGGGAAGGTTCTATATTCCTTTCTATACCCCATTCCTAATTTGGTAGAAATGTAGTCATTGATTTTGGCGTCCGTATTTAACCTAAAGTTATATTGTTGATATCTGTTGGCAGAATTTTTATAGATGGCACCCTGATCGGAATAACCCAAAGATGCGTAGTATTTTAAATCCTCACTACCACCACTTATAGATAAATTATGTCTTTGTTGTTCTGCCCAATCTTGAAAAGTAGCGCCAAACCAATCCGTATCCGGATATAGCCATGGATCAGCATTTGTTCTGTGATTGTTTATGGTTTCTGGACTGAATGCGGCGTTTACTGTCTCTGAACCTCCAGGTATTGTGTAACTTCCGGTAGATTGAAACGCACTGCTTGCAGCACCCCATTGACTGGCTGGTATATTACTGTTGTATATAGCCAATTCATTCATGATAGTTTGGTACTCAACGGCACTAGCCATTTCTGGCACCCTTGTGGGTCTAGTAAGACCAAAATCAGCCTTATAGTTTATTTTCATTTTACCAACATTACCCGTTTTGGTAGTAACGATAATAGCACCATTTGCCGCCCTAGCACCATAAATAGCTGCGGAGGCATCTTTAAGTACTGAGATATTTGCAATATCATCTGCATTAATACGGCCTATACCACCATCTCTGTCAGGAATACCATCAATTACAATTAATGGCTGATTGTTGCCAAGGGTATTGGTACCACGAATGCTAATATTAGATTCATCGTTGCCTGGTTCACCACTGGTTTGAACAATGACTACACCGGGTAACCTTCCAGCTAAGGAGTTAGATACACTAATTGCAGGAGAACTTTCTAAAACCGGTCCTTGCACTGCCGTTACCGCACCGGTAACCGTAGCTTTCTTTTGGGTACCATACCCAACAACAACAACTTCTTCCAAGTTCGCAACATCTTCTTCAAGTGCTACGTTTATAGTGGTTTGATTGTTTACTGGTACTACCATGGATTTAAAACCAATGTAGCTAAACCGTAGACTTGTATTATTGTCGTCCAAAGTAATTGTAAAATTTCCATCAAAATCTGCTTGCACACCTTTTGTTGGATTATTGGCATCTATGACAGATACTCCAGGTAACGGCATATTGTCCGATGCAGAAGTAACCGTACCAGACACCGTTATTTCTTGGGCATATAAACTGGTCAGTAGCATACCTCCAAAAAATAAAAACATCGTTAAGATTCCACGATTTCTAATCATGAAAAGCTTAGGGAATTTAAATTGATAATTCATAAAATTAGGTTCTAATGTGTTGTTAGTTAATTTAAGTAGACGTGGTATGCATGGTCAATTTGAAGGTTACACTGGTTTAAACAAAGACTATGATACACTATGCTACTGTAAACAAATATATAATAAAATGTTAATTATTTAAATTTATATGATGTAAAATTTCAATATGCTAAAATAATAGTTGTTTATTGTGAAATTCACATTTATTAAAAATGCCACGAATTCATAAGAATTTCGCATTTAGAAGATAATTACTATATATTTTGATGTATTGTTAAAGCAAGATTTTTACTTGGTTCAAGCTATTTATTTTGAGTAAATCTATTGTAGTCTTAACAATAAATACCAATAGATTTAATTGGTTTTTGGTGAAGGCTAATTTTGATATACTGTATTAAATTGTATATTGGACCGTTGTAATTGTTATCTCTTTTATGCCCGTTGTTAGAAAAATTTTAAAGTTAACACAGAATAAAAACCTCTCTAAGCACGAGCAATTAGTACAAGGTGTCATAGAATCTATTGAGGAAGGTCATTTAAATATTGGCGACCAGTTACCATCTATTAACAATATGGTAGATGAAATAGGTTATGCAAGAAAAACCATTTTCAAAGCTTATGAGGAGCTTAAGGACAGGGGGTTGATAGAGTCTAGACAGTTAAAAGGTTATTTTGTAATTAGTCAAGAAACGAACATTACAAAACGCATGGCCTTGTTATTGTTTGCTTTTCAGAGCTATCAAGAAGAATTTTATAAGACTTTTAGGAAGGAAATGGGCAAGCGCTTTCAAATTGATGTCTTTTTTCACCATAACAATCTTACCATTTTTGAGACCATCTTAACCAATATAAACGGTAAGTATGGTATGTATGTCATTGCACCTATGCAGGACCCAAAAGTAGTACCCATATTACAAGCAATTGAACCTAAAAAATTGTTGTTGGTTGATAGGTATTTGGACCTTGGTAAATCTTTTTCATATATCTCTCAAGAATTTGAACAGGTTATTTATGGGTCCTTGGTACAGTTGTTACCCGAGATAAAGAAGTATAAAAAAATCATTTTATATTTTAACGAAGAGAGCGATTATAGTCCTATTTCCATTCGCAATGCGTTTAAAAGATTTTTGGAAAACTATGAAATTAAAGGTAGTGTAAAGACCAATTATTCTTTTGGTACGGCCACAAAGGGCAACCTGTATTTTATTTTGGGCGATACCATTCTGTGGCATGTGTTAAGGGATTGTGTTAGAAAAAATTATAAAATAGGAGAGGATATCGGTATTCTTTCACAGAATGATAATGTTGCCAAGGAAATTGTTTTTGGGGGTATTACAACCATTTCAACGGATTTTAAGGAAATGGCCAAAAAAGCGGCAAGGCATATTAAGAATGACGATGTTACCCAATGTATAATGCCATCTACACTAATCAAAAGAAATTCCTTATAATTTACTGCTTGGATCAATAATTAGTATCATATTTTTAAATTATTGAATACAGATTAATTTGTGTCTTGTTTCGTTTAGAAATCCTTCAATACAAGGCATTTTGTTCTATTTTTGACAAAAATTCAAAGAATGCATTCTATAAGTGAATATCGGGAGGAGTTCATAGCTTATCTAAACTCCAAGGAGCTAACCAAAGAACCTAAAAACCTATACGAACCCATTAGCTATATTTTAGGTTTGGGAGGTAAAAGACTTAGACCGGTACTCGTTTTAATGACTGCAGAAATATTTAATTCCTCTTTTAAGGATGCTTTGGATGCCGCATTGGCAATTGAAGTATTTCATAATTTTTCATTGGTACATGACGATATCATGGATGATGCCCCTGTAAGAAGGGGAAAAGTGACCGTACATGAAAAGTGGGATGTAAATACTGGTATTCTTTCTGGAGACGCGATGTTAATTTTAGCCTATCAACTTTTTGAAAATTATGAACCTCTTGTGTTTAGGGAGCTTGCCAAACTTTTTAGCAAGACCGCTTTAGAAGTTTGTGAGGGGCAACAGTATGATGTGGATTTTGAAACACGTGATGATGTTACGCTACCGGAATACCTTAAAATGATAGAGTATAAAACTGCTGTTTTGGTCGCAGCAGCCCTTAAAATGGGTGCTATTGTTGCAGGTGCTTCCACGGCGGACCAAAAGCATATGTATGATTTTGGCTTAAACTTGGGTATTGCATTTCAATTACAGGATGATTATTTGGATGTTTTTGGTGATCCTAAAACTTTTGGAAAGCAAGTGGGCGGTGATATTATAGAAAACAAAAAGACCTACTTATACCTTAAAGCCATGTCTAGTAATGCTGGAGCAATGTCAAAGGAATTGGAACATTTATACTCCATTCAACCTGTAGAAACCGAAGCAAAGGTAAATGCAGTGCGGTCCATATTTAAAAAAACCAAGGCTGACGAAGCCACACAAAAGGCTATAGCAACTTATACAGAAAAGGCTTTTGATGTCCTTGACAAAATAGCTATTGAAGAAGAAAAAAAGCAATTATTAATGCAGTTTGGTGAGAACCTTATGAACAGGACCGTTTAGAACAACCGTTTAAAGAACGCTTTGATAAAGGGTAGTTTAGGACAGGCGGCAATAAAGTTGAGGTCCTCAATTAAATTGGTTTCTTCATCTAAAAATTTAAATACTTTTTGGGGCTTTAATTTATTGAACAAAGATTCAAATACCTTGTAGCCATTAGCGTTATCTTTATAAAGTACATCAAGAAACAAAAGGTCATAATACCAGAACTTATTTTTTAAATTAAGTTTTTTTAAAGGGGTGTTATTTTTAATATGGTCTATTAATAAAGGTATTTTTTTGGCAGTGCTCATTAGGGTATACCCTGTACTTGGTTTTGCCCATCCGCCTGCGGTACCTATATAGCGTATTCTTTTGGTATGGTTCTCCCTAAAATCATAAGTTGTCATGGGGATGCTGCCAAACTCTTTTTCCGTAATTTCATAAGAGTGGCACTGAAACCTTTTCTTTATATATGTTTTTAGTTCTTCTTCGTACTCCGGTTTATCCAATAAGTGCTCTGAAAAAAGGGTGTATTCTATCAGTGCCATTTGGGATGAATAGGGTAATACATACATGAATCGTGTATTGCCTTTTTGCGGAATGGAAAAATCCATATAAGTAATTTCCTTTGGGTCAAAAACCGGATTTTTTGTCTGTATGACCCAGCCCATAAAATGTTGTTGTAGTACAGGATAATGTTGTTGGTTTTTGGCCATGGCATAATCAAATATACTATTGAAAACATAAGAACTGGTATAGGTGTTGTTCTTTGTTCTTATGGTAACTAACTTATGATTTTCTTCTATATCCATTACTTCTTCTTGTAGAAAGGTAATGGAGGAACTAAGGTTAATTTCATTTAAATAATGGGAATAAAAATCAATTCCCTTGATCATTTTATACGTGTATGGGGCTATCTGCGTACGCTGGGATAATTTTTTACTTTCAAAATGGACCGTTTTCCATTCGTTGCTTACTAAGGCATCAAACTGTCCAGGGCCTTTTTCCCAATAACACCAAGTGCGGTCATTGGTTTTTTTGGCATTCTTATCTAATAATAGTATCCGTTTGGAATCAAAAAAAGAATCTTTTGCCATGGCACTGGCCAATAAAAGACCAGATGCTCCGGCACCTATAATAATATAATCGTATTTCTCCATCAATCTGTATATAGGTAACAGATAATCGTTATCCTATGATATCAAAAATACAAAATAGCAAACGTCTTTACTGGCTAATTGAGCGTGTAGCGCATTCCAAAGAAAGTTCTTATTCCTTGGTTGGGTCCATATACATAAGAAGGGTCAAAGGTTAAGGCGTTAGGATTGTTGGGCGTGGCCACTGCATTGCCATTGTTGTCAAAAGTTACTTCTTTATCAAAAGGGTCGTGGGCACGGGCTATAATGAACGGATTTCCTTTATTTGGAGTCCAATTCAGGAGATTTTTTACACCGGCATATAGTTCAATATTTGAAAATCCTTTATGTGAGAATTGAATGTTTTGAATACTCCAAGTGGGAGAAAACTCCCTTCTTGGGTCATTTACCCCTAAAGTGGGCAATCTCATGGGGCCATACAGATTACCGGTATAATCGATAGTCATATCCCAGGCATTTATCGTGTAGGTAAGTCCCCAATTTGCAGCATAACTTTCCGTTAGTATTTGCCTTTTGGTAACTCCGTTTTCTGTTGTACTAACATCTTGTAAGGTGGCCCCAATCATTAGTTTTGGTCCATTTATTAGGGAAATATCCAAACTTGCGCTAACCCCTTTGCTTACGGACCTGCCATTTAAATTGTCATATAGTATCTGATTTGGATTGGTGTCATAATCTGGGATAATGGCGTTATTGAAATTTGTATAAAATACAGAGGCGTCCAATACGGCAAATGTACCGTTGTCCCCATATATTTTTTTAAGATAATTAAGGTTTATATTAAAGGAACGTTCCGGTTTAAGTTCTTCTGCAATTATGACATCACGTGCACCTGTAAGGGCGGCATGTTCTTCAGTAAATAAATTAACTACCCTAAAACCAGTACCTGCATTTAAGCGTATAATATCGTTATCGGTAAATTTATATCGGTATGCACCCCTTGGTGTCCAAATAGCGCCATGTCTTTTATCATAATCATACCTTAGACCAGCTAATAAGGCGTGTTTTTTGCCAAGGGAAACTTCATCCTGTATAAATATGCTGGGTATAAGAACTTCATTGGGGAGATTGCCATTGACGTCCATTGTTGCCGTGGTATTGTCATCGTAATAATTATACCTTAATGCGGTACCCGCCAAAATACTATGTATGGCAATTGTTTTATCCCATGTAAGTTGGGTAAAGCCTATACGTTGGTCCGCTATATAGGGTACATCTCCATAAACCGAATTTTGACTATGGTCATTGTAAGAAAAGGAAAGCATTAATTGTTCTTCAAGAGGAAGCTCGTATTTTCCAAGAATTTCCCATCTTCTGGTATAGATACTTTCCCCATAAATTTCATTTCCGCCCCTAAATTCTGGGGTCCATTGTAGTTCGCCGCCCCATCGGTCTTCATAAAAATACCTGCCCGCAAAGGATAGTAAACGCGAGTTGTCTCGTTGAAAATTCCATTTCTGAAAAACAGAGATCCGGTCTTGTATGGTCAGGTCCGTAAAATTGTCCCCATTATTATCAATAGGATTATCATATTTAAAATAGTTGATTCCTAAAAGCACATTGGTCTTTTTACCTAGATTAAATTTAGTACCCAAATCAAGATTTAACTCTCCCCAGTCCGTTATAAAGCTATCCGCCACTAATTGGGGGGCGCTCACGTTGTTTTTGGTAATAATATTGATCAGGCCGCCTACTGCTTCACTACCATACAAAGTAGAGGCTGGCCCTTTTATAATTTCTACTTGCTCAATTAAGGAATTGGGTATGCCAGATAATCCATATACCGTTCCCAGACCACTTACAATGGGCATACCATCTATTAAGACGAGGGTATATGGACCTTCAAGTCCGTTTATATGAATATCCCCCGTATTGCAAACGTTACAGTTAATTTGTGGTCTTACCCCATTTACATTCTGTAAGGCTTCAAATATATTGGCGGTAGGGTTTTTTTTAAAGAACGTGGGTTTGTAAACTTCTACAGGAACCGGTGTTTCCAATCTGTTTACAGGCTTTAAAGTTCCGGTAACCACCATTTCATCAAGAGATTCTGTAGCGGGGTTTAGGCTGATATTTAATACATGGTCAACATTTTTAGAAATGGTAATTATTTTATGAAACTGTTCAAACCCAATGGTGGATGCAATGATCGTGTGTTTTCCAGTAGGAATATTTTTTAGGACATAAACACCGTTTTCATCTGAAGCAGCACCAATTTCAGTGCCCTTTATATAAATATTTACAAACGCAACAGGTGAGCCATTTGATGATATGGTCCCGGATATTGTAGAGTTTTGAGCTTTTACGGTTATAAAAGCAAAAATAGAGCAGACAAAAAATAAAATTTTATTCACCTAAAATAAGTTTTAGACAAAACTAAATAATTGTTTTTATATATAAAAATGTATTTTTGTGCTTATATTAATTTGTAATGACATTATCAGAGGAAGATTATATTAAGGCTATTTATCATTTAAGTCAGATTGATAATAAATCCGTTGCAACCAACGCTATTGCGGAACAAATGAATACGAAACCTTCATCTGTAACCGATATGGTAAAGAAGTTATCGGAAAAGTCATTGGTCAACTATAAAAAGTATCAAGGTGTATCCTTATCGGAGAAGGGTAGGTTGGTGGCCCTGTCCATTATACGAAAACACAGGTTATGGGAAGTCTTTTTGGTAGATAAGCTTAATTTTTCATGGGATGAAGTCCATGAGGTTGCGGAACAATTGGAACATATAAAGAGCGATGCCTTGATCGATAAGTTGGATGCACATTTAGGTTTCCCAAAAGTAGACCCCCATGGAGACCCCATACCTACAAAAGATGGTACCTTTAAAAAGTCCATAAAAAAGCTGATCAGTGAATTACCGGTACTTAGTGAGGGTGTTTGTGTAGGTGTGAATGATTCATCTGCCTCTTTTTTAAAATTTTTGGATAAGAATAGAATAGCACTTGGCGATACATTCAAAATTTTAGATCGTGAGGAGTTTGATGGTTCGGTATCTATTTCCACCAGAAGTGGAATTATTAGAATATCGGAACAAATAGCCTCCAATTTATATTTAGAAATTTCAGATACGGAATAAAGACCAAAAATATATGGAACAGATAATTGATTATTTTGAATCTATAGACCCCGTTTTAGCAGCATTCTATGCTACGTTATTTACATGGGGACTTACCGCCGCTGGGGCAGCATTGGTTTTTTTGTTTAAAGGAATGAACCGTGCTTTGTTAGATGGCATGTTGGGTTTTACTGGTGGTGTAATGGTGGCCGCCAGTTTTTGGAGCCTATTGGCGCCGGGTATAGAAATGAGCCCTGGAGATGGTTTTGTTAAGGTCATACCTGCCGCAGTTGGTTTTTTATTGGGTTCTGCCTTTATCTTTGGATTAGACAAGGTATTGCCACATTTACACATAAACTTTAAGGAGAGTGAAGCGGAAGGGGTAAAGACCCCATGGCACAAAACCACATTGTTGACATTGGCCATTACCTTGCATAATATTCCCGAAGGTTTGGCCGTAGGGGTACTTTTTGGAGGTGTAGCCGCCGGTTTTGACGGTGCTACCATAGGTGGGGCCGTAGCCTTGGCGCTGGGTATAGGCTTACAGAATTTCCCTGAAGGTTTTGCTGTTGCCATGCCGTTGAGACGACAGGGACTTAGCCGTACCAAAAGTTTTTTATACGGTCAGGCATCGGCAATTGTAGAGCCTGTGGCAGCAGTGCTTGGAGCTTGGGCGGTAATGACTTTTCAGCCCATATTGCCCTATGCGCTCTCATTTGCCGCCGGGGCAATGATTTTTGTTGTAGTGGAAGAGGTAATACCGGAAACACAGCAAGATAAATATACGGATATTGCCACCATGGGATTCATAGCAGGCTTTATTATTATGATGACCTTGGATGTTGGTTTGGGCTAATAGCTCCTATTTAGAGCGCTTTGGTTTTGATATGAGCTTTGTTTTATGATTGCGGTAATTTATAACCGTTTTTTACGTTTCAACTTTTAACTTGAACATTAAAGAATATCTATAGTTTTTAATTATGCAATTGTTTAGGAATAACTGGTTTTGGAGCGTCATTCTTATAGTGACCATAGTGGTGTGCGGTATAATTTTGGCAATGCATTTTAAAAATTGGATAGATACAGAAAATAATGCCTTGACCTTGCGTTCGGGATTTTACCGTGTTCAGGTTCCATATGAAGAGTTAGACAGTGTACTTTTAGTGGAAAGAATACCGGCAATGCAACGTATTAATGGATTTTCTGCGTTGGAAAAAGAAAAAGGTATTTTTAGGGAGTTTAAAGATTCCCTGACCAATAAAAAAGTGTACGTATTTGTAGATAATATTGAGCAGCAGAAAATAAAATTGGTATACAAGGATTCTTCCTATTTGTACGTTAACCTAAAAGATTCAGTTAGAACTTTACAATTAATGGACGGTTTAAAGTCAAAAATCTCTAATGAGGAATAAGATATTGATAGTAAAAGTTTATTATTTGGCATTAAAATTGATCCTCTCCTAAAATCATTGTTTTATATGGATTATAGAAAGTGTATTTTAATTTTGGTGTTCGCAGCTTTGCCAAACATGATCATGGCACAGCATAAGCTTAATTTAAACGTGGAGGGAGTACCTATTGAAAAAGGCACCATATGCTACGCGGTATACACCAATAAAAATTCGTTCTTAAAATTTGACAAGGTTTATAAATCCGGTACGGAAAAGGCAGAAGAGGGTAAAACTACAATTGAAATCAATGACCTGCCTGATGGTGATTATGCAATAGCTATTTTCCATGATGTAAATGGAAATGAAAAACTGGACACCAATATGTTGGGGATACCAAAAGAGCAAGTTGCCTTTACAAAAGGAAAACTGAAAATGTTTGGTCCGCCAAAATTTGATGAATGCGTTTTTACCCTGACTTCAAATATAGATTTGACCGTTACTCTAGAGTAATGGCTCTTTAAAAGGAAGTTTTAGTGCTATTTATACGTTGTAACAATAATGACCCCGTTTGCAGCCCTTGTTCCGTACATGGCCGCATCTGCGCTAGAAAGAATTCTTATTTTTTTAACGTTGAAACTTTTTACCGCTTCATTTAATGATGAAAATGAATTACCTAATTCATATCCATCTAAAATATATAGAGGTTCTTGAGTGCCGGTATTGCTAAAGGAATTTGATGTTTTTGCAAATACGGGTTTACCATTCCTATTTATTATTCCTGGCATTTGAATAATACGTTCCAATAGGGTGAAATTAGTTCTGTTTTTTTCATCCAATTCTGCTTTAATATTGGATTTTTCGGATGTGGTTTTTTGAGAAGAACCACATGAAATCAAGGTAGCGGTTATAAAAAGTGTAAAAATGATGGCCTTATAGTTCATAGTTAAATATAAGGTTTTATTATTTATTTGTCGTAAAATTTTAGCTTTTGAATAACAAGGTGATTTACTAATATTGAAGCTATCTTTATAAAAAATAGAATATGGTTTTAATAGCACAATTGGCGGCATCATTTTTTGGACTTCTAGCAATTATATTGGGTGCCTTTGGTGCGCATGTATTGAAAAAAACATTTACTGTGGATCAATTACAAAGTTTTGAGACGGGTGTAAAATACCAAATGTATCATGCACTTGTTCTGCTAATATTAAGCTTTAACCTTAATCTAGAATCTGGTTTGGAAAGAAATATAGTGTATTGTTTTATTATTGGGACCATACTTTTTTCGTTCAGCATCTACGGTTTATGCATAAGCGCATCTAGAGGTAAAAAATTGAAATTTCTTGGTCCTGTTACCCCGGTAGGCGGGTTGTTTTTAGTTGCCGGATGGGCGTTGTTATTTTATTCCTTCATTAAAAACTTGGTGTAGTCTATTCCAATTCTGTTGAGGTAAACTCTTTAATTGCCGTATTGGGTTCCATAATATTATAACCTTTCCAAAAGTTGGGGTCATAACTAGGCATGTATGTAGGCAGTACAGTATGGTTTTCCGCATAATTTTTAAATTGAGTTTCGTCTATTTCTTCCGTATCAAATATTACGAGTTCATTTTTTTCAATATCGGTAAAGACCAAATCCATTTTCCCCGATAACTCATTTTGTTTATTTCTGCCCTTTACTACTTTATTCTTTTCTATAATTTTAAGGGGTCTTTTTATGCCAATTCTAGTACCTATTTCGGTCTCAAGATATTGAAGTACATAGGTTCCAGAAGGTTGCTTTAAAAAAATAACTTTTCCTTTGGTCAGGTAGGTATTGGTAGACACTCCTAGAAGTTTAAAGGTGCGTACCGGTTTAACGTTTTCAAAATCTGCACGTATGATGGCAAAATCATCGGCATTTATATACAGTGTTCCACTATAATCTGCAGAACCTTTGGGTTGAAAAGTGATCACATAAACCGCATCATTGCCCAAATAGGTAAACTCCTTTAATGAATAGGAATATTTTCTGGATTTTATGATGAAGTTTAGGTCCGTATCCTCATGTATGGGCAGGTTTTGCAATTGTTTGCCCAATATTCTTTTTCTGTAGTTGGCGAAATTTAATTTACGCTGTTTGTCATTTTCTTTTTTGCGCTCAAATTCTTCATTAACGGCCGCTATGTCCGTGGAATCTATATCTGCTTCAAAAAGTTCATCGGCATCTAGTTTAGTGCCAAAAAGTCCCGATTTAATTTTGAAATAAGAATCGGTCCTCACGTTTTTCTTGATAATATCGTTAAACTTTTCCTCCAGTTTTTCCAGATCCAATTCTTTGCTTTTATCATAAAGTTCAGACGCCTTTATAAGTTCAAGTTTCTGTTCATCTTCATTAAGATTACCATAGAGGTCGCCCAAAATTTCTGTGTAATAACTATTAGATTTTGGTACCGTATAGATAACACTATCTATAAAATTTTGGTTGAATGCTTGTATAGTTGATTCTTTGACTTTAAAATCTGTCTTTACCATACGACTGAACGATGAATTTCTGTAAAAAATACGTTTCTTGTTGTAATCATAATTATAGTTGCTACTTAGCTTATCATTTACCAAATCCATAATTTCATCTGCCGTATAATTGACGTTTGATACGATGACCTCCCTAAGTTCTATGGCTTTAGGACTTAATAAGATTTTATCGTCTTTAAAAAAGGATAATGGTTGGGCAACGGTTTTATAACCGATACATGAAATAAACAACGAATCTGATTCTTGCACCGTGTCATTCAATCTAAAATTAAAGTTGCCGTCTTCATTAGTGATGACTCCTTTACCGTTTAGAAGTACGGTAACATAAGGTATTGGGGTCTTGCTTACACTGTCCAGAACATAAGCAGTTAAATTTTGTGCCTTAACTATGGTACTATGAAATACTAGGAAATAAAAGGGAAGAATAAAAAGGAGTTTTTTGCTCATGGTTTGGATAATGGTTTTGCAATCTAAACGAATCAAAGCAACAAACGTTACTATTTTACATACTGTTAGGAGTATTTTAGGCCTAATTTAACTTTCCTAAGCACAGAACGGTCTCTTAATAGTTTTCGCTATGAATAGTTCAGGGAATGAAAAGTGATAGTTTTTAATCAGTGCACGATGTAAGCCAAAACCAAGTTTAGAGGTTTAAATTACCAAAAAATAAGACGTCAAAACTTGTTTTGGCAGATGAGCAGGGTAGAAATTTTCTTAACCACTAAAACCCGCATTATCTATAGCCCTTTTAGTGAGCTGGCTTTAGTGTTATATTTCAGTCGAATTGGTTTCAAAGTCCTTGATTACCGTAAAAAATACCCAAGCAATAAACAACATTTGCAAAGGAATTCTAAACCATAAATATTCAATTCCATTTCCGTTCATTTCTCCAGTTTGATAGTTGATATTTTCTATAGATGCTTTAATGTTCGCTGGTAATATTGAGAGAAGGAACACTATCAAAGCCCAACCTGCTATGGTTTTGGTTCTAGGAATCAACAGTGCTACTGCAAATAGAAATTCTAAAAACCCGGTCACATACACGAGTTCTTTTTTTAAGGGAAAAAAGTCAGGAATCATTTGAGTCATTCCGTCTGTAAACACAAAATGAGCAACAGCGGTAAACATTAGCATAGCGCTCATTGCAATTCGTCCTGCTAATTTCCAGTCCGTCTTTTTTGTCCGCAGTTTGATTATAAACAGCCCGATGAAAAATACACTTATTAAGACAATTAGTGGTTTCAATTTGCAGTTTTTTCAGCTTGCATAAAAAAAAGATTTTAATGACAGCCGCAATCATTTTGGCCACACACTTTACTGCTCTTTTTTTTAGCGTTCCAAAGCGATTTTGGGATTAAAAATTTATTGACCAAATATGCTATGGAAATAGCCAATGTTATATATACTAATATGTGCTGTAGCATATCCATTTTATTTTAATATTTGATAAGCGATCAGTGCAACAATATAGGCAAAAAGACTCATGATCACCAATTGGCCAGCTGGCCATTTCCAAGAATTGGTCTCTTTTTTCACTACTGCCAAGGTGCTCATACATTGCATGGCAAAGGCATAAAATAATAATAAGGAAATACCTGATGCCAAATTGAACAGGGGTTTACCCGTCCTTGGGTCAACTTCTGCCGCCATTCTATATTTTATAGTTTCTTCCTCATCATTACCAACGCTATAAATAGTAGCCAAGGTACCTACAAAAACTTCCCTTGCGGCAAAAGACGTTAGAACGGCAATTCCTATTTTCCAATCATATCCCAGTGGTCTAACAATGGGTTCTATTGCCTTGCCCATATACCCCATATAGGAATGTTCTAGCTTATAACTGGCAATTTCTTGGTTAAGGGCACGCTCCTGCAACTCTTCATATTCAAATTGTGCCAAGACTTCATTATTGGCCTGTTCTGCTTTAAGGGCCTGTTGTTTGTTTTTGATATAGTCTTGGCTAAATTTAGAAAAGCCTTCCTCCTCTACACGGTTGGTAACAATACTTTCTGCATTTTTAAATTCGTCCGAAAAACCATTGGAACCTAGAAACCACAAAATAATGGATATGGCCAAAATAATTTTACCAGCTCCAAATACAAAGCTTTTGGTTTTCTCTAAAACGGTATATCCTACGTTTTTTAGTAACGGTAATTTGTAATTTGGCATTTCAACTACAAAAAACGACTTGCTCTTTATGTTCATGACCTTGTTCAATACCAAGGCGGCTAATATAGACGCCCCAAATCCCAATAAATACAATAGCATTAAGGTCAAGGCTTTGTAACTTAGGCCTAGCAGACTACCCTCTGGTATGACCAAAGCAATTATTATGAGGTAAACAGGTAATCTTGCGGAGCAGGTGGTGAACGGTGTAACCAGAATGGTAATTAATCTTTCTTTCCAATTTTCAATTGTTCTGGTGGCCATAATTGCCGGTATGGCACATGCTGTACCGGATATTAAGGGTACTACACTTTTTCCGCTTAGACCAAAAGGCCGCATAATGCGGTCCATTAAAAAGACCACCCTGCTCATGTAACCCGTTTCTTCAAGTAGGGCAATGAACAAAAATAGGAAAGCGATCTGGGGAATAAAGATGACAATGCCACCAATACCTGCCAATATACCTTCTGCAATTAAATTGGTGAACACACCTGCAGGTAGCGTTTCTTTTACCCATTCTGTGGCAGAGGCAAAAAAACCATCAATTAAGTCCATTGGGTATTCACTCCATCCGTAAATAGCTTGAAAAATGGCCAATAAAATCAAAAAGAAAATTAGGTACCCAAAAACTTTATGGGTCAAGATTTTATCCAGGGTAGCCCTAAACCCTTTCGCCGCATTTACATCTACTTTATAGGTTTCCTTTAGAATACCGTTTATAAATTGATATCTTAATATGGTCTCTTTTTGTTGAAGGCGCTTTAATTCCGACTTGGATTTTGTGACAAAGGAAGAGGTATCCTTGATCAATGTCTTTTCAATAGGCATGAAGTTGACATCTTGGGTAATGACCAACCAGAGCTTATACACATCTTCTTTAGGAAATGCGGTTCGTAAGCGTTCAAAGTACTCCGGGTCTATAACAGATGCATCTACATTCTGTGCTTTGGATAAATTTTTATAGTCTGCGATCAATACTTTTAAAGTCTCAATACCTGTTCCTTTTCTGGTGCTGACCAAGGCAATTTTAGAATGTAGCTTTTTCTCTAAAAGTTCAATATCTATGGTAATACCCTTTCTGGACATACGATCGGCCATGTTAATGACCAAAATGGCAGGTATCTTTAAATCCTTTATTTGCGTAAAGAGCAGAAGGTTTCTTTTAAGGTTCTCTACATCGGTGACCACCACGGCCACATCTGGGTGGTCTTTGTCGTTTTTGTTCAACAATAACTCTACCGCTACACTTTCATCCAATGATGTTGTGTTTAGACTATAGGTTCCGGGCAAATCTAAAATATGGGCTTTAACCCCTCTAGGTAGTTTGCATATACCTTCTTTCTTTTCTACGGTAATACCAGGATAGTTACCAACTTTTTGATTGAGTCCGGTTAGTTGGTTAAAGACAGATGTTTTGCCTGTATTAGGATTCCCTATAAGGGCTACATTGATTTGTTTGCTCATATAACAACATTGTCTTCAATGATTTCCAAGGCTATATGTAGCGCCATTTCCCTTCTAATGGCAATATGAGACCCATTTACATTTATATAGATAGGATCCTTTAACGGTGCTACCTGGACCAATTCTACCATATTGCCTGGCAGGCAACCCATTTCCAATAATTTAATGGGCAACAAATTTTCGGTGAATTCTTTAATAATTCCCTTTTGGCCTCTTCTTAAATGTGCAACGGTAGTTTCCAATCTTTATTTAGATTCATTATAAGTAAGGCAAAAGTAACGGAAATATTCCAATTAGGAAATTATTATATCCTAATAAATGTGCCCAGATTAGCCGTAGAATTTGGTGTTTGTAAATATCCTATTCCTTGTATGAAGCTTTTAATATTTCAAGATCGGCTATTAGTCGGTCTACTTCTTCTTTACTTGTGCCATCATAAAAGCCCCTAATTCTCTTTTCCTTATCAATTAAAATAAAATTTTCTGTATGTATCATATCAAAAGGGCCACCATCCCCATTGGTCTTTACTGCCAAATAAGATTTACGGGCAAGTTCATAAATCTGTTTTTTGTCGCCGGTAACCAAATTCCATTTTTTGCCGTCCACTCCTTTTTCTACTGCATATTTTTTAAGTTGGGCCACACTATCAATTTCTGGCGTTACGGTATGTGATAAAAGGAGTACCTCATTATCATCAGCCAATCTATTTTGAATCGTAACCATATTTTTGGTCATAACTGGACAAATAGTAGGGCAGGTGGTAAAGAAAAAATCGGCAATATAAATTTTATCCTTATAGTTTTCTTGGGTTATGGTTTTGCCATTTTGGTTAGTCAAGGAAAAATTGGATATCGTATGGTATTTACGTACGTGTTGTATTTCCTGTGGTACCAATTCCGCATTGACCATGGCAGGGGAATAGACCGGTAAAAGTTCTTTTGGTGTCAATGCATTATAGAACAAATAAATAATGACACCGGAAACTCCCAAGAGCACCAAACCAAAAAGTTTGAATTTACCGAAGAAAGAACGCATTTATATTTTTTGGTAAAGGTACATTAGCCATTGCAAGATTTCAAGAAAAGCGGGACTAATGGCTGCCAAAATATTCATAAAATATGCTGAGTGTTAACGGTTTCTTTTTTTAAGCGGTTGTAAAAATGTACTTTTGTCCGATTTTAATTTTCACGAAGAAAGAATGAGTCCCATTATAATTAAGACAATACAATTTTTTTTAAGCCTTTCATTACTTATTGTTCTACATGAGTTAGGCCATTTTATACCCGCAAAATATTTTAAGACCAGAGTAGAAAAGTTCTATTTATTCTTTGATGTAAAATTTGCCCTGTTTAAAAAGAAGATAGGGGAGACCGAGTACGGTATTGGCTGGTTGCCTTTGGGAGGATATGTAAAAATATCCGGAATGATAGACGAGAGCATGGATAAAGAAGCCATGGCAGAAGAACCAAAGGAGTGGGAGTTTAGAAGCAAACCGGCTTGGCAACGATTAATCATTATGTTGGGCGGAGTTACCGTAAACTTCATATTGGCAGTAATAATTTTTATAGGTCTTGTATTTACCTATGGTGATGAATATATAGCCAATGATAGTCTTAAAGATGGTATTTGGGTAACCGAGCCCGTATTAGGAGATGCTTTGGGAGTACGGACGGGAGATAAGATTATTGCCGTAGACGGTAACAAAATAAAAGCTTTGAACAGTATAGTTCCTGAATTGGTGTATGGTGAAACCATTACCATTGAACGTGATGGTGCTGTAATCGAAAAAGACATACCGGTAGATTTTATTGAAACAATTTCAGATAATAAGGAGAATGCAAGATTTATTAGTCAAAGAAGCCCTTTTATCATTAAAAATGTTCCAAAAGAATCTCCAAATGCTACAACAGGTTTTGAAAAGGGAGATGCCTTGGTTGAAATTGATGGGCACCCAGTAGAATATCTAGATGAAGTATCACCGTATTTAGAAGAGAATAAAGGTAAAACCTTAGATATTGTTGTCAATAGAAATGGATCAAGGGTTCCTTTACAGGCCAAAGTTTCCAATGAAGGAAAACTTGGTGTTAGTTTAGGGTTTGATACCTTTCAAGAATATGCCGAAAAAGGATATTTTAAGGTAGAGACCTTAGAATACACATTCTTGGAATCTATACCGGCGGGATGGAACAAAGGAGTTAAAACATTGACCGATTATATTAAAGGGATGAAAAAGATTTTCAATCCTGATACGGGCGCCTATAAAGAAGTTGGTGGTTTTGCGGCCATTGGCGGTATGTTCCCGGATACTTGGAACTGGCATCAATTTTGGGCTACAACCGCTTTTATATCTATTATATTAGCTTTTATGAATATTTTACCTATACCAGCTTTGGATGGTGGGCATGTTATGTTTTTATTATATGAAATGGTGACAGGTAGAAAACCAAGCGATAAGTTTTTAGAGTATGCACAAATTACCGGATTCTTTATTTTGGTAGCACTTTTACTGTTCGCAAATGGTAATGATGTTTACAAATGGTTATTTAAATAAAAAAACATTTTTTTTTGTTTGGCGAATTTCAAAAAACTACTATATTTGCACCCGCTTTAGGAAACTAAAACGGGTTATTTTCCTCCTTACCTGCCTGCCGGCAGGCAGGGCTCAGAACTGAGCTCCTCCTTACACCGGCAAAAAAGTAAAAAGGAAATGAGTCAAAAAAAGACTTAAAAATAAAACATATTCCTCCTTAGCTCAGTTGGTTAGAGCATCTGACTGTTAATCAGAGGGTCCTTGGTTCGAGCCCAAGAGGGGGAGCACTGAAAGTGAAAGCCTTATCAGAAATGATAGGGCTTTTTTCTTATCCATACTTTTCTGTTTCCATTTTGGTAGCCACCTACTTTTTTTTCAATATCGACATGTGGAGTGTGTTATTTTCTTTTTTAATAAAAGGTTTCTGTTTGGGTTGTTTTAAGACATTTATGGCATTAGTGAGCATACTGTATTTAAGTTCATGTATGTCAGTTGATTAGATGTATATTCCTCCTATTTTTACATTTAAAAAATCCGATAAAACGTTCGGTTTAATCGGTTATCTGCGTAAAGCATCCCTTTTGACTACTATAAAAATTACCAACTTATCTACATTTTTATGCCATTAAACGACACGGATCAAGGGCTCATCTTGAAATAAAAATACTTTGAGGTTATTAGCTGAGGTTTGTAGTATAAAACCACTAAAAATAAGACCCCAAATCATTTAAGATGAAACATAATATTAACCAATTAAGAGCTGCATTTTTTGACATGGCACATTCGCCATTTGTAATCTTTGATAAAGATTTCATTTTTGTTGACATTAATGACATAGCCCTTAAAACTATACCGGTAACAAGGGAAGAAGTCATTGGAAAGCATTTTTTGGAAATTTTTCCAGAAGCTGACCTTAATAGGTATGAAGCATATAAAGAGGTTATTAGAACAGGTGTTCGTAGAGATTTAGAAGAAGTGCATTTAAGTTTACCAACCGGCGATTTTGTTTTTTTGGTTAAGGCATTTCGTGTTGGTGACGGTTTAGGTCTATCCGCGTTAAATATTACCAAACTCATTACAACGATTGAAAATCAAAAGCAAGACAAAATAAAACTCAAGGAATATAACCTAAAGCTTACGGAGAAAAACAAGGAACTGGAAGTGTTCTCATACGCGGCTGCCCATGATTTAAAGGCACCTTTGATTAATTTACGGAGCTTGTTGGGTATCCTTAAAGATGAATCTCTTATAAAGGCTACAGGTGAACCTATTTATTCTAAAATAATTCAGGTGTTTGATATCATGTCATCAAAACTGAATGCTGTAAATAAGGTGATTGGTTTAAAATCTACCATAGGGGACAAAAAAGAATCTATTAGTTTTCAACATTTAGTGAACGATATTAAGGGCGAAGTGTCCGAGGAAATTAAAGATGGCAATATCATTTTTGAAGAGGATTATTCTTTATGTTCTGAGGTCTATTACAATAAGCCCCACCTTCATAGTATTCTTCACAATTTAATAACCAATGCGGTTAAATACAGGAATACATCAGTACAATCAAAAATTAGTATTTCTACCTCTATTCAAAAGAATAAGGTGGTTTTGGAAATTTCTGACAACGGAATTGGTGTAGACCTGACTTCTAACGAGGACAAACTCTTTGGCCTATTCAAAAGAATGCATACACATGTAGAGGGTTTGGGTGTAGGACTTTATATAGTAAAGTTTATTGTTAATGCCCATGGAGGACATATTAAAGTAAAAAGTAAAAAGAATATTGGTACTAATTTTAAAATCACATTGTAATGAATAATTCAATCCATAATGAAACCAAAGTATTATTAATAGATGATGATCCTGTTTCTAATTTTATCGTAACAAGAAAATTAGAGAAACTGGGATTAGTAAACATATATGCCGTAGAAAACGGCGCCCAGGCAATAGAATATTTAAAAAACAATGAACCTGATTTAATTTTTTTAGACATCAACATGCCTATCATGGATGGTCATGAATTTATGATTGAATATAAAGAAAGGAACCTACCCAGTGATATCAACATCTTTGTTCTTTCTTCTTCAGATAGGTCCTGTGATAGAAAAAAATTTATGGATTTTACCAATGTCCTTGGTTATATAGAAAAACCATTGGAAATAGAAAGTATTGAGAAAGCATTGAATACTTTAAAAATGCATATTTAAGTTTTCAGCATATATCATTTTGGTAGGTATTGGTTTTAAATTACCCACTATGGTATGTTTCCACAATTCTTGCTTTAACATGACCAATTCAATTTTATACCAAGTAATAGCTAAATAATACACCTTATTAAACCACAATTTTAACATGGAACAGACTTTATCCATAATGTTCATAGAAGACGATATTGTTGAAAAGATGAAATTTTATAAAACATTGTCTATTCTAAATATGGGTCATGAAATTATTGAAGCAAATAACGGAGAGCATGCTTTGGAAATATTAAGTGAAAATGATTCTTTGCCTGATTTAATTCTTTTAGACTTAAGTATGCCAAAAATGAACGGACTTGAATTTTTGGAGGTTTTAAAAAGTAATGAATTTTGGAAATATATTCCTACGATTATACTTACAACCTCTTCAAATCATAGAGATATTTTGACTTCATATAATATAGGTATGGCCGGTTATTTTACAAAACCTTTAAGGTTTGAAGATTACGTTGAAAAGATTAAAAGGGTTGTGTCTTATTGGAGTTTTGCCGAACTCATTGAAAATTAGAATCTTTAGAAGACCTAACACCCAACCAACACTATTCAAATTTCTTTAAGGACGGTTTCTTTACATTGGTCTACATCAATCTTCCATCCATCGACAAACCAGTAAATTTTTTTTCAATTTATTGGAATTTTATCCCCAGAGAATCAACAGTATGATTATGAAAAAAGCTATATGCAATACATTGGATATTAAAGGTCATTTTACTAGCAGTAACGTTTTTGAGTTACAGGATAAAATAGAATATGCCCTCCATACCAATGATATTCTTACCCTAAACCTAAAACAATTAGTTGAAGTGGATTTGGTCTGTGCTTTTATGTTATTCATATGTATTGTAAAAGCAAACAAGAAAAACAAAGAAATCAAACTTCAGAACCTGGAAAACAATGCTATTAAGGAGGTTTTTCAAATGATAGGTCTAAACCGTTATTTAGGTACCATTTAGTTTATAGTTTTATTAATTCTTCCTTTCTGCCTTTAATATACTTGCAGTTAGCTATTGCCTAAGGGCAAAGTACTTTTCTATTCCTTGTAGTTTCTACGTATAAAATTAAGTTTATTGGCTTTATTAGGTTGCAATTATAGGTATAGAATACTCCGTGTTTGGTTCATTAGTACGCTACATACTTTAATTTCTAAATTCTCTTGTAATTAAGCCATTCTACCCTTGCTAAGGTTTTATTGTTCTTGGTAAATAACATGGGTCAATTTTACTAAATACGGACCTAACTTAATTTGCTAAAAGAACAAATCGTTTTACTCGTCTACAGCAAATGGTAATCCAAAGTATGTAACCATTTAATTTTTTGCTTAGAACCTACTTTTACAGTGTAAATAATAAACATATTAAATTTTAATCATGAAAAAACTTAACCTATTTATTGCAGCTACGATTATGGTTGCTGCTCAAAGCTTAACTGCACAAGACAACAATGATACCAATGTTGCAACTCATCAATTAGATGTAAATGTACCTGAATTGGCCATATTGGATATTTATGACGCCAATACCGGCTTTGAAGCTGGCCCTATCTTGTTTGATATGACAAACGTGTCCTTGGTAGGAACAAACGCTGAAGCTGGTTTATATGCATTTCAGGATATTGACTACCAGAATCTATATCTTAATTATACGAGTGTAACTGGCCAAGCAGGTTCTGGATTTGATGTTACTAGACAGATTGATGTTCAATTTGAACCCGGTAGTACGTTTCCCGGAAACCTAGATTTAAGAATTACACCAGAGGCGCCGGTAATTGTAGCTAATGGAGGTACTGTAAATTCCGCTGGTATTGTAACTCCTGGTGGAGTGGCATTAGGGGCAACTACCCCAATTGGTACAGATGCTATGTTGGTAAACAGTATAGAAAGCGTTTATACAGGTGATGAAAGTTTTGGAGTTAAATTAACGTACACATTGGAACAGAACGGAAATTTTTCCGGGTATGAAGCTGGTCTGTACCAAGCTACCTTACGTTATACTTTATCAGATTTGTAGATTATAAGAATTGTGGTTGGGAGAAGAAGGTCTCTTGTTTTTATAACAAGGGGCTTTTTTTATGTGCTTTGGTAATCAGGGAAATAACATACCTCTAATAAATACAAACAATGAACGACAATTTGGTTCCCATTGGTCTAAATCAATTGGTTATCCACCGAAACTGGCCGGAATAGCTAATTATACCGCACTAAATTTGGTTGCAACGATAGTAATACTACAAAAAACTTTAAAACTATTTATTATGAAAACAAAAATCCTAACCGTATTCACTTTGTTTTTGATTGTCACTAAAACATACTGCAGCGTCGTAGTAATGAACGGTCTTACCCATACTTATAGCGGAGTGTCCGGTGATGTTATTACGGGTGAAATTGTACTTATCAATAGTGCGGACGAAGCACAGCGAGTTACTTTTGAACTTAACGATATTATTTTTTCCTGTACGGAGAATAGAATTTTTACTTCAGAATCTACCCATTCACAGTCTTCTGTAGACTGGTTCAGTGCAGAACTAATGGATAAAACATTAAGGCCCAAAGAAAAATATATTTACAGATTTACCATTTCTATACCCAGCGATCAAAATTTAAAAGGTTCTTTTTGGTCCACACTAATGGTTAATGTTGAGAAACCTATTAAAGAGGAAGCCTTAAATTCTAAAGTTGGTTTAGATACCAAAATTAGATATGCCGTAGCACTTTTAACCGATGTTAATTTAAAGGATGAGGTTAATATCGATTTTAAATCCATAGATCTAAATAATGAGGATTCCCAGAGTAAAAAAGAGTTGTTCGTTAAGGTGTCTAATGAAAGTAAATTTATTGAAGGTGTTAAGTTAACGCTTGAGGTGTATGATCAGGACGGGGAAAAAATATATGAATCCGAGACGGATAGAAATATGGCTTTTCCTGGTTTTTGTAGAGACTTTAAGTTAGACGTATCTAGCCTAGCTATTGGTGAATATGAATGTGTATTGATAGCGGAATCCAGAGAAGAGTTCATTGGGGCAAATATTACCCTGACCATAGATTAAAAATTCTCTAACCAACTGCAACCCAAATCATGAAAAATGTACTTGCATATTTACCTACCCTGTGCTTTTTTTTATATTCATGTGCTGAATATGAAGAAGTTATGGATGTTGATGCTATAAAGGATAGTATATCAGTTTCAAATGAGAATCGAGAAATAGCCATAGAGCAAAACTCAAGGTCAGCTATGAATGATAGTACTAGGGTCTATGCTAATATGGAATATACAGGGACTGTGGACTATTCTCCCTCACTAAGTAATGATGAAACTTTGAAATCTATAAAAAGCAACTCAGATAGCATTAGCAATCAAGAATCTTATCAAGTAATTAATAACATAGAACCGTTTGCCAATGAGCCTGAGATAGATGCTATAAAGCCAAAAAAGATTGTGGTAAATGCTATGAACAATCAATTTATTAATAATGTAGAAAATGCTACTACGCTTTCCAGTGGTTTTATTATTAAGATATTAAATGATAATGTTTTAGATACCAATGAAAAGCACACCCTCTTGGTTGAAATTGAAAACACTAATAACACGGTAGAAACTATAGATATAGCTGCTAAACTTCCTAAAGATTGGACATTAATATCCATAAGTAGTTTAAAACCCTTTAAACCCAATCAAAAACGTAATGCTATTATTTCCTTTTTCATCCCCGCAAATAGCCCATCTGGAAATGTTACGGGTAAACTTTATGTAAAGAACAAAAAATATAATGAGCTACAGTATTTTGATATACCGTTTAAAGTAGCTAACAACTATGATCTAGAAATGTTGAATGTTAATATTCCACAGAATGTACAGGCAGGTGAAACTATAGAAGCTACTTATCTTATAAAGAACAATGGTAACACCGTTCAAGAGATTTCACTTAAAACATCAAATACCCTTTTAGGAAACTCAGAGTATATAATAGCACCGGATTCTACGGTAATTGTAAAGATTGGACAAAAGACAAGCAATAAAATTTTTACGTTAAGAAATAGTAGTGTAAACCTAGAAGCCTTTAGTGCTACTTCTGGTAAAACCATCAGTGCTTTTAATAGTTTTAAAATTTTTCCGGTTAAGATAAAGCAAGAGGACAACTACTTTAGATTCCCTATAAAAGCGGGTGTTTTTTATAATAGTTTTACCTCAAAAAATGAACACTTCTCTACAGTTTCAGCTGAGGTTACGGGTAATGGATATTTAGACGTAAATAGGGAGCACAATTTAAACTTTATTTTAAGGGGTCCAAGACAAGAGAATTTAAGACGCTTTGCGGTAACGGACCAGTATAGTTTAATCTATTCCTATAAAGACAAAACTACCCTTTATCTTGGTGATCATAGTTACTTTATAAACAGGTTGGGTTTTAATGGTAAATATGGAATGGGTTTTAGATTGGACCAGAACATCAAAAATTGGACACTTTCTACTTTTTATAATAAACCCCGTTTATATGATTTTGATGCAGAAGCGCTCTACGGAGTTAAAGCATCTTATTTTGCCAATGAAAATTTAAGTGCAGGGGTGTCGCTCGTAAAATCTAAAAGAGTGGACAATTTCACGAACAAAATTGTTTCTGACAATTCAATTGAGAAGGGCCAAATAATGACCTTAAATCTGGACTATTTGAAAAGAAATACCCAGTTTAAAGCTGAGGTGTCTGGTAGTGTCACCAATAAACATTCAGATTATGCCAATTATTTCAATTTGGTCCAGAAAATAGACAACCTAACTTATTCAGGAAATTTTACTGTAGCGGGCAAGAATTATTTTGGTACATTGAATAATAGCGTACAATTCTCCAATAGCTTAAACCTTAACGTTAACAAATGGAACTTTACTTTAGGTCAAGGGCTCTATAAGGTGAACAAAACTTTAAATCCGTTATTTTATGCTGCAGAACCTTACTTTGAAAATTACTTTGCCTTATTGGGCTACCGGTTCAATAACAAGCACTCCATAAATTTTAGGCTCGATAAAAGAATTAGGGAAGATCAACTAGAACCAAAAAACTATCACTATAAAGAGTATGGACTTAATTACGGCTACAAATACAGAAATGATAGGTTTATGGTCAATTTTAATGGTCGCATTGGTCAGACCCAAAATTTATTGACCAGCAGTGAGTTTTATAGAGATACCTATTCGCACAATTTAAATTTATCCTATAGATTTTTTAAAAATTTAAAAATACAAGGAAGTTTTAACCACAATTATAGTAATAGATATGGCAACTCAAATTCTAACCTTAATTATTTGAGATATAATGCAGGATTTAACTATAGACTTAATAAAAGCCTAAGGTTCAGTGCTAATTATAATAGCGGTTTTAGTCCTGAGGACACCTATTTAAAAAGAGATTACATTAATGCCAACCTTACGGCAACCATTAATAGAAGTCACCAGTTTCAACTTCAAGCAAATTATTTTGAAAACCCTGGAACCATCAATAACAAGGAACTATTTACCTATGCCAAATATACCTATGCATTTGGAGCTCCATTAAAAAAAGTTTTACAACAAGGAGGTTTAATTGGTAAAGTTGTAAGTAATGATGATACGGTCAACGTCAAGGGCATTAAAATTATCGGTACCGGTAAAACGGTAATGACAGATGCTGATGGAAATTTTGAATTAAACAATTTACCATTAGGTAAAAACTACATTCTGGTAGAGGAGTCTACGTTACAGAAAGGGGTCATAACATCGGCTAGAATACCGTATGAAGTGCAAGTTGCAGAGCATAAAAAAGCATCTTTAGAAATACAATTGGTTAAAGCGGCTAGTGTATCGGGCCAATTTGAATATGCAGAAACATATGATGAAAGTTTTAACCTAGAGGGTTATATTAAATTGCATAATAGTGATTTTACGTATTATTCTGAGTCAAATAAACAGGGTCAATTTTCCTTTGATCAAATTGTACCTGGTAATTATACCTTGTCACTTATAAGATTCAAGGAGAATAATAAGGTTTTGGTAATGGATAGTGCAATTGGCGTAAACTTAAACGCGGGAGAAAAGTTACGGGCAGTTATTAAATTAAAAACTATGGCCAGAAGAATTAAGTTTAAAAGTAAGAACTATAAAGTAGGTAAATAATGAGATATATTACTTCATATATTGCGGTTATAGTACTTGTATGCTCTAGCAATTTCTTAGGGGCACAGGAAACTTTGAATGCGAATGATCCAAATACGTTTATTTTTGGAGGGGATCAGCAATCAAATACATTGTCAGTAGAACTACTTCCTATTGCAATAGTTGATGTAGAACCAGACCCAAGTACCGGTATTTCCGGTGGGGCTGATTTATCATCTTTAGAGGCCGGTCTTCCCTTTGCCGGTGGGGCTGATAATCTTGATGGGTTGTGGTTAAACTTTACACATAGAGCAGAGAATTTTCAGAATGCAAGAATATTCGTCTCTAGTAATCAACCCGTACCGGATGGTATGACTATTACCGTTGAAATTATAGCAACAGGTATAGGTGGTGAATTTCCTAAAAACCCTCGTTTTGGGCAGGTAACTATTGGTCCTATAGAAGAGGTCATCGTATATGACTTTGCAAATGGTTACACAGGAGACGGTCTAAGCAATGGATATCAATTAAAATATACAATAGATAACCCTGGGGCTGTTTCATTGCCAAATGGTTTTGAAATCGTTTATAGAATTCAATAATAGCACTATGAAAAAATATATATTAGTACTTGTGGCGGTATTGTTTTCAATGACAATGAAAAGTCAATTACTTCCTGGAACTTTAGATGTGTCCGGTTTTCCAAATGTTTCACAAGGAGTAGATGATTTGATAGAAGAAGCGGGTTTAAATGATGGTGAAATAGGGTTTGAAAGTAATTTTGATGCCTCATTAATTAGTTTTAAACTAGATTCATCGGGTGAATTTCAATTTAGCACTACATCATCTGAAAATTGTTCAGAGAACGTCTATCGCTATAAAGTCTTTATGCATACAACGGGGGCTCCACAACATATGGTTATTGAAGCAAAAACTACATTTAATAGTGGTGTTAGGTTTCCGCAAAGTGCTGCTTATGATGATTTGGTAGTGAAGCCGTTAGGACCACGAGATCTTACCCCGGAAAATGGGGGCAATTATATCACCATACCAAATGATGGTGCTTCCGCCATTAAGGTTTTTGAATTTATAGGATGTAGAGAAGATATTCCTATTCAGTTTAAAATAAAGGCCAGTGCTTTGGCTATGGCAGGAATAAGTGATTTAACGGTGCATTATACGGTAGTAGGTAGTTTAGATTAGAATTGAGGCTCTATTTGTAAATTATAAAGGGTAGTTATGATTTTGCAAACAGTACCTCCAAGCCTTTTAGAAGAATCATGTGATATCCAAAAATTAGGTTAATCGATTTCCGCATTGGATACCTTAATTCTTTTAGATACCGTTAATGGCTTACCATAAGATGTAAATCCGTTAAGTATTACTTCATAGTCCCCTTCAATATCAGAAGTGTAGAATTCAAAATCGTAGTTACTTTCATTGATTTTTAATTGTGGTTTCCAAAATAATAGATTCCTATAGTCCGGTATACGTTCGTAAGTGATATTATCCGTGCCATATTTTTGAACATAATAATTCTTTTTAGGGATAGGTCTTTTAAAAGGTACCACAGTACTGTTTGTACTACTATAACCTTCTAAGAAATCTCCTTTAAAAGTTTCTATGGATACAATACCTTGATAGTCTTTTTGGCCTAATCTAAATTGATCTCTTATTAAACTTATTTTTTCAATAGTACGGGCATCTAAACTTTTTATTTGTTCATGGTGGGGTATAAATACGCCATCAACTAAAACAATAGCAGGGAAATCATTAAACTGCTCATTGTAGTCCTTAAAGTCTTGAGCAACCTTTATATAATCATTGCCTTTCTCATCTTTTCTATACCCAGAATATTCTACAACCTCTTTAAGCGTTTCTTCAAAAGTAGGAAAACGGGTGTATTCGTCTAATAGCACTACCTCAGGCAATCCACCATCAAAAGGGTCAATAGGGTCGTTTTCTAAAATGGAGTCGGGCTTTGCGGTAAAAAACTGATTCTCAATTTGGTTGGTAATGCTTCGGTCTTTAATAGATTGGGCCATTTCATTGGTAAGTACAAAGTCTGAAAACGTTAAACCTGTTAGGTCCAGGCTTCTGGTAGTAGATTTTTCAATGCTATAGCTTTTTGCCTGATCTTCTATTTGAACTACGGCCATAGGATGTTTGTGGTCCTTAATGAAATACGAATAAAAATTTCCCTGATCGTCCGTTTGTGAAAACTTCAATAAAAATTCTTTCCCTGGAATTGAGATAACCACAGGGATATTTGCTGCTGGTGTGTTGGTTTTACTATCCTTTACTTTACCATAAAAAAGTTCTCCCCGTTGTTCGGGTAAAAAAATGCTATCTCCTACAGCTTGGGGAATCTGTTTATGGGCGTTAAAATAGTTTTTTGCATAGGTAGTTGCCAATAAGGCCGGTTCGGCACCCAAATCCTCAATTTTTTTGACTTTAATACTATATGACCCATATCCTAACGGGCCTTTATAATTTTTAACGGACAACGCAACTTTTTCTCTTGTTTGGTAGGTTAATTTAGAAGTGGTAAGAGCTATTGTAGAGGAATCTATGTTGTTGCTATTGGTAGTATTATCTTGATTTGTTAATGCTCTATTGGAACCTGGTTGCAGGGCAGACTGATCAGCCATGTACGGGTTAATGATGATAATATCATCTTTATAGACTTGAGAAAGCCCAGAGTTTTTCATCCATTGGGTATACCCTAACAATTTATATTTGCCAGAGGGTATTTTGGTCGTTACAAAAAAGTCCCCGGCACCATGACCCTTTGTCAATTTAATCTTTTGTTCAAAAACAAATTGTTTGGATTCGTTGACAAGGGCAACATAACCAATTTTACTGACATCGGTTAGTTTGTTGGTTTGTGCATTGAAGAAATGAACACTATAATATAAATATTCACCAGCCAGGAGAATAGGTCCATTGTGGTCAATATAGGCCTTTTCCTGTGGTACCTTTCTAAGCTTTAATAGGTCGGCACCATCTTTTATTATATACTGGCCCTGCATATAGCAGATACTCAATAGGAATAGGATGACTGTTATTTTTTTCATAGTATAAATTTATTCTTCCCAAAAATCTGGTACCACATTACTTCCCAACAACGTACAATCGCCACATATTCTGGGTACAAAAAGATAAGGTCCGGGACATTCACCCGTTTCTGAGTTTGGACCTACATAGCTAATTAAATCTAGATTTACCTGTTCAATAATGGACTGCGGACAAGGATTTGGTCCAGATGGGCCGCTGTAGCAATAAGATTCGTGAGACTCCGGTGCACTTTTCACTATACAATTAAAGGGGTAAGGAGGTAAAGGTTCCCCCTCGTAAAAATCAGTATAATTGAAAAACAATCTCTTTTTTGATACGGATACAACATCAAAAAAACCAATTACCGTTCCTTGCCTACCATCATCTGAGGATAGATTGCCTTCTAAAAAACCGGGTTGTACTTGTGAAAATATATTGCCGGACTGACTAAAATTATTCAATTGTTCATAGAAACCGTAGGATTCTGATCCAGCAACGGATTGGGTAACCTCTATACTATATCTGTGGGTTAAAATATAGTTGTCCTTTGCTATAAAATGGACCATAAAATTGTTTATGCCACTACTGTTGGTATTTGTATTTTGGGTCTGTATTATAGTGTTTGATAATGCATTTCCATAACAAGTCTGTTGTTCGGTTTCCCGATCTACGATCTCTAAATCATAAGTTGGTACAGGTAGGGCGCATGGATCATAATTGGTTAATTGAAAATCTTTTGGTGTCCAATTTGGCGCAATGACCTTATAGGTTTCCTCGTAAGTATACCGTAGGTTTTTTACATTCCCTTCAATTCTGGAATTATCAAGGAAAATTCCTAATCCTTCTATTCCAGAAGCATTGGTTGTTTTAGCGGCATAAATATCGGCTATAGTAGATACTCCTTCTATTTGCATGGCTTTGGAGGAATAGGTTGCGCCATCTGTAGTGGCAATATTCAACGTATAGGTATTGGAAGGTTCTGCAGCGAATGTGGTGCTGCTTTCATAAACTCCCGGACTCGTCTCATTAAAACCATATACGGTACCTGACCCATCTTGTATGGACACGGTTGCATTAGGTTCATAGGGCACCAAATCTCTATTGATGTCACGTATGGGAATATAAGGGTTGTATACGGAGTCTATACCTAAGTCAGTTAGGGTATCCATTCTGCTAAGGACTACACGGTGGTGTTTAAGTTCATTGGTCAATGTGGCTTCTACGATTAAAATTTTCGGATTTGTTCCGTTTGAGCTAATTCCTAGATCTACCTCATCTATACAGGAACCCAGCAGTGCAAAAATGGTAAGGATGAATGCTATTCTTTTCATTGAATGTTTTTTATAACATAGAGGCTTTATAACAGTATGCCTTTAAAATTTAAAGTTATAGGTGATAGAGGGTATGGGGATTGCAAAAATGGAACTTTGCAATGCCTTGACCTCCCCATTGTCTGTAACAAAAAATACGGAATACGGATTATTTCTTCCTAGTACATTGTAAACTGATATGGTAACAAAACTATGGGCCAACTTATTTTTCTTATGATTTCCTTCAATATTGACTCCTAGGTCCAATCTATAAAAATCTGGAATCCTAAAGGCGTTCCTGTCACTAAATGCCACATAGTCGGCATTGTTATATCTATATGTCCCAATAGGATATGTTATAGGGCGACCGGTTTGATACACAAAATTTGCAGAGATACTATACCTTCTTGAAAACTTATAATTGGTCACTAAACTTACATCATGGGGTTTGTCAAAATTTGACGGGAAATACGAGCCATTATTGATTCGTTCTTCACTAAAATCACTATCAAACCTATAAAAAGATCTAGAATACGTATAGCCCAACCAACCATTTAGGTTTCCGGCTTTCTTCTTAAGTAAAAGTTCAACACCATAAGATTTTCCGTCGCCTTGCAATACTTGTGTCTCTACATTTTCATTTAAAAAAAGATTGGCGCCGGTCTTAAAATCAAGTACGTTCTGCATACGTTTATAATACCCTTCCAGACTAATTTCATAGGTGTTTTCCTTTAAATTTTTATAAAAACCTAATGAGGTTTGATAACCTGTTTGTGGAGAAATATTTAAATCTGATAACTTCCACGTATCAATAGGGGAGACCGTGGTATTGTTAGATAGGGTATGTAAAAATTGATAGGAGTTATTGAAACTTGCCTTTACTGAAAAATCTGGGGTTAGTAGATATCTTGCAGAAATTCTGGCTTCGGGCCCTCCATAGGTTTTAATGGCTTCAGCATTTCCATAGCTAAGGGTGTCTTGGACCGTAGATTCGTTCTTAGGTGAATTTTCTTCATAAGTTCGTTGAGTTGCTGAGCCCAGAGCTGCAAATAAAGCAAGCCTAACCCCTACGTTTACAGTTAACTTATCGTTAAGTTGTAGCTCATTGCCAATAAAAAGTGCACTTTCTACGGCTTGTTCTTCATCTATGTAAATTGGGGAAAGGGCAGATGAATCATCCTTGGGTTCCAAGCTCCCAGGATTTACTCCATAGTATTTGGCAGAAATACCGTAATCTAAAGTATGTTTTTCATTGGCTAACTTTCGTATTTTATATTTTACCTCTGTTTCATTAATGCTATAGTCCAAATTAAAATTTGTATTGGATGAGCTTTCGTAATCAATTCCAAACCCATAGTTGCTATTGGCTAAAATTAAGGCACTTGAAGTCTTGTTATTAATTCTATGATCCCATCTAGCGGAAAAAAGACGGTTGCTATAATTGTATAATGAATCTGATGTAATACTAAAAGCATCACGACTATAATATGCAGTGGCTTTTATTTCATTGTTATCATTTATTTTATCATGATATTTAAGGATACCGTCAAAAAACGATGCATTACTATTGTTCAATGATTCCTCATCCAGCGATTTTAAAATCCAGTCCGCATATGCGCCCCTACCACCTACGATTATTGATGAACGGTTTTTCTTTATCGGTATTTCCAGTGCTAAATTTCCGGTTACGGGACCTATGGAACCTTCTCCTGAAAATTTTTCTACGTTGCCATTTTTAGTACGTATATCAAAAACGGATGAAAGCCTTCCGCCAAACTCTACCGGTATGGCACCTTTATAAATTTCCACCCCTTTGGTCGTAAAAGGATTTAATGCTTGAAATATGCCAAAAAAATGTTGGGGAGTATAAATGACCGCATCATCAAGTAAAACTAGGTTTTGGTCGGTTTTGCCTCCACGTACATTTAAACCTGTAGCCCCTTCCCCGGCAGAGGATATACCTGGCAAGGCTTTGGCTACTTGTAAGATATCACGTTCCCCTAGTACTAAAGGTATATTTTTAGATTGCTCGGAATCTATTTGTTCACTCCCTGTTATGGCTTCTTCTACATTTTTATAGGCATCTGCCTCAACTACCACTTCATCTAATTGTTGTAAGCCTTCTTCCAGAAATAAGTCTAAAGAACCGTCGTTGTACATAATAATTTCCCTTTCATCAGATGCAATACCCATGGCTCTAACGCTTAAAATATGATAGCCTGTAGGTATGGTCAAGGAATAATTACCAGTAGTATCTGTAACGGTAGCTAAATTTGTGCCTTTAATACGTATGGTCAAGTCTTGTATAAATTCACCGGTTTTAGCATTTATGGCCTTACCGGATAGTACATAATTTTCTTTTAAATCATCAAAATTGGTTTTGCCAATTTTTGCTACAGGATATTTTTTTTTGGTTTGGGTGGTTGTGTAAAAAGGTGGTGGCGGTGGTGGCTTGGTTATAGGTGTCGTATTGCTTACTTGTTCTCCACTAGTGTTTTCCTGATAAAAGGCTACGGGTAGTTCATCATAAATAATGGTGTTTTCTAAAAGAATAATGCGTTTTTCCTCTTCAATTATATAGTAGTTCAATGAAGTATTCTTTAAAACTACATCTAATATTTCAGGCAACTTTTGATCGGTAAATGAAACTGTGACCGTATCGTTATTGATCCAGGATTCCAAAAAATAGAAACGATAATCGGTTTCACTTTCCATATCCAATACTATTTGATTTAAAGGAATACGTTCATACGCTCTGGACAATTTGGTTTCCTGACTTTTAGTGGAAACGGAAAGGAACAAGAAGAGGCAAATGGTCAATGTACCTTTTATATGATTCTGACTTTTATAAAGAAATTGTAGAATATATATCAATGAGCATTTGTAACGGTTTGGTGGTTTCGTGGTCATGAAATGTAGTTGGTTGGCTAGGAACAAGATAACGAATGGATAACAATAAAAAAAACATATTGCAGGTATACATAGAGAAATAGCTAATTATTATAGTAATATAAATTTTGTCCTACCTATTTTATCAAATTATATTTTTTAATTGAATTTTTCTACGCTTATATTTTCGGGTTATGCTAAACCACAAATTTCTGATTTTAGAGAAGCCCTTAAGTGCCATCTTGTTTTAGTTAATATTTTCCTAAAAAAGAATTATATATTCCTAGTCAAGTAGGAAAAAGATTATAAAAATGCGCTCAGTACTGTTTTTTATTGAGGTTATTATAAGGAGTAATAGGTATAAAAAATATTAGTGTAGTTTTTACACAAAGGTCAGAATATTTTATTTCAATCAATAGATATGAATACTTCGTAATCAAATTTAATCCTCAATAGTGTATGAAAACATTAGATATAATGAGATTTGTTGAAATTTTCAACTGTGCTTTTTTGTTGCATTTATGGTTTGAATTCAATTCTTAATTAAACCTTGTAAGAGAATCTGTTAGTCGCCTTTTACGAAAACGTTGTAGTTTAATTGCAAAAAAAGTATTAGCGCTTATTGAGTCAATAATTTTACCTTATTAGGATAAGAAATTAAATTAAAATAAATAATATTATTCTTAATTTTAAGTAGGTAAAAGACTACATCTACTTTGGGTAATCGACGAATGACATACAAATTTTGACGATACACAACAAAAAGATCATTCTTACCTATCCCGTACAATACTTTTATAATTCAGTGGGGGAACTCTAATTTTTTTTTTAAATGAAAAGTGTAAAATTTAATAATTCAGTCGCAACAAAATTATGTAATGCGATATCATCCAATACATTATATCATTTCATCATTGCAAAAGTAAAGATGGCTACTTACCCCCATAAGTCTATGTCAAATAAAGTTCCCCAATTGTTCGCAAACAATAGTTCATCCATTTTAAAAAGTAATTGGTTAAAGGTATCTTTTGTAATTTTACTATTATTAGTAATAGGTAATACTACGGTAAATGCACAAAATTTTGAAACCATTTCTGTTCAAAGTGCAATCACAGGAGAGGGCTCATCAAATGCTCTTTTTGCGGTTACCTCTTCCATACCAACTTTAACTAGGGTTAGGGCAGAAGTTATTGCAGGACAACCTGGTGAGTTTATAAGAAGTGGCAATGATATTCAATTTACTTCAAGAGCTACTGGTACAGGTTTTCAAAATAACCTCTCCCAGATTCAATTTACTTTTTTAGAATCTGACGGCGTTACTCCTATAGCACCTACTGATTTTCGTTTTAAAATCAATGATATAGATGGCCCAAACAATGAAGCTTTAGGGACTTCTTGTAATTCTGGATTAAGATTTTTGGCTACTGCCGATCCAACCAACTTAACTGTTGAAAATATAAACGGGGTCAACACCTTTGCAATCGGTACACAAACAGAAAGCAATGGTCCTGAAAGTAGGGTAATGTTCGAGTTTAATGATATTAATTCCGTGGTACTATTCAACTATGCGAATAATGGATTTTTAAAAATATTTGATTTAAATGATGAGTTAGCTATCAATACTCCACTTTATTCAGTTTGTTTAAAGGATACTGATGGTGATGGTGTAAACGATATAGATGACGATGATGACGATAATGACGGAATTTTGGACATTGTAGAAGCTAATGGTAATGATCCTGATGGGGATCATGATGGTGATGGACTTCCAAATTTTGTGGATACTGAAGATAATACGGGACAATCGGCAACCTATTCCGGTAATGCAGATGGTTCCCAAACAGATTATACCGATGCAAATTCTGACGGGGTTCCAGATATTTATGAAGCTAGTGCAGATGCAGATGCCTTACCAAACCATTTAGATCAAGACAGTGATGGAGACGGTATTCCAGATAATATTGAGGCGCAAACTACAGCGGGCTATATTACACCAAATGGGGTGTATGATGCTAATGGTGTTGATACGGCTTATCCAAATGGATTGTCACCAGTTAATAGTGACGGTATGGATACCAAAGATTTTTTAGATCTAGATAGTGACAATGAAGGTGCAAATGACACCGTAGAAGCAGGTTTGTCATTATCAAATACAGATACTGATAACGATGGTCTGGATGATAATATAGATACTACGGTAGATTATACAGATGTAAACGGAACTATTAATGACCCAGCTGCTTTACCAAATACCCAATTACAGCGATCGTCTGAAGTAGATTTTAGGGAATCTGGATTTGTCTGTGGGACAATTGATACTGATGGAGATGGTTTTTTTGATGAATGTGACGATGATGATGATAATGATGGGATTCTTGACATAGATGAAATGGTATTACAAGATTGTACTGAATATCCTTCATTGTCCTTTAGTGGTGCTGTTCTTGAGTCAGGTAGCGCATTAAGCTCAAATGCTGTATACCGTTTTTCAAATGTTACTACTGGAGTAGATGCTTTGGTAACTATTATTTCATCAGATCCAAATCCTGGTATTTCAAATATAGATGATGATTTATCCAATATAGATAATTTTCAACCTGTATTAGAGGTGAATGCTTCCACTGTTAGGTTTGATTTTCAATTTGTTCAAACATCTACTACCACTACGGTAATTTTATCTGATTTTTTTATTACGGCTGTTGATGTAGACGGTGACAATGTATCGGCTCAAGAAACTATTGAGTTTGATACGTTTGGTCCATCGACTTACGCCGTTGAAACCCCTACTGATTTAGTAGTGTCAAATACTGGTTTTGGAACTTTGTTTAAAGGACCGGTAGCTGTTTCACCCGGTATCTCTACTACAGCAACCAATGTAATGGCAACGGTGAAGTATGCCAAACGTTCTCAATTTAAGATGATAATAGGGGCAAGTCCTACTTCAAATGGATCAGAACGACTCTTTTCTTTAGATTTTAAACCATGTACTTATAATTTATATGGAAACCCATCAAATACCAACTTGTTATTTGGGGTAAACGATACAGACAATGATGGTATAACGGACGAAGTCGACAATGATAGTGATAACGACGGTTGTCCAGATGCATTAGAAGGTAACGCTAATTATGATTATAATGACTTGGATGGTAACAATAGGTTAACTGCTACTGTAGATATTTTTGGTGTGCCAAACGGTACTTCACAAGGTATAGGAACTTCACAAGACCATACCCAGAAGGCAGCGGTATGTACTCCATGTGATCCAACACATCCTAACTTTGTTGATACTGACGGCGACACCATTGGCGATTATTGTGATGATGACGATGATAATGACGGTATATTGGATGCTGTTGAATGTCCTGCTAGCAGTTATGTAAGTATAAATAACCTGCAACTTTTAAAACCTTCAACACTACCATCGGGCGGCTTTCAAATTGGAGATCGACTTTTAAGGACAAATGCCATACAGTATTTAGGCGTTTCTTATGATGCAGTTTTGGTAATAACTGATCTGCGTTTAGGTTCTGGAGCAGGAGCTAGGGTTTATCTTTCTGGCAGTAACAACCTAGAGTTAGAGAACACTATTCCCGAAGAAAACCCATACGTTGCCTATGATTTAATGTTTGTTGTGTCTGGCACTGCTACGGAAAACGGAGCTTTAACGCCCGTTACTATGAATAATGTTTACGTAAATCTTGGTGATGTTGATGGTAATAATAATACCAACTTAGGAGATATCGTAGGGTTTGAGTCCACTGCATCTGTAGTAACACAAAACCTTGGTGGCAATATAGATACAGATGGTTTTACCGAAGGAGTTTCTGGAATTGGCGGACCGGGCGGGTTTAACTTATATAGCCCAATAGAGCTTGGAAGCACTACTGTTCCTAACCCGCCAGCAGGTGATCCTGCAAATGATGATTATGAGGTTGAAACAATTTTTAACAATTTTTCAACCGTTGAATTCATTTTTGGAATTTCTGGTTCTAGGGATAATGAAGTTGGTAATAGAGGTCAAAATATTGAAGTTTATTCTAGTGATGCATGTGACACAGATAATGACGGTGTTACAGATGCTTTGGATACGGATAGTGACAGCGATGGTTGTAATGATGCTGTTGAGGCCGGTCATATAGATGATGATAATGACGGTGAGGTTGATGGTACAGGCTATGGTACAAATGGTAGGGTAACCGGTGCAACTACATCTTATACGGGCACTACCACTGGCGTCACTACAGCGGCAGAAACCACTATAGATACGGCACCTACTGACCAAGAAGAACGTGTAGGTAACGATGCGGTATTTACGGTAGTAGCATCTGCTTTAGAGGCGTCTACTATTACAAGTGGTACGCCTGCGTATGATAGCAATGCTGATTCGGAATTGACCTATCAATGGCAAGTAAGTACAGATTCTGGAACTAGTTTTTCGGATATTTCAGGTGCATCGGGTGCTAGCTTAACCGTGCAAGATGTTACCCTTATTATGGATGGTAATATTTATAAAGTTTTGGTCAACCAAACAAACAATGCATGTCCGGTAGAAGCACAGGCGACATTAACGGTGATCAATAATGTAGATGCCATTAATGATTTTGGGTCTATTACTGCTGTACAAGGCTTTTTTGGAGTTGATGATGTATTGAATGTATTTGATAATGACGAATTTAATGGTGCGGCCCTAAACCCGGCAAGTGTAACTATTACTCCTGTAACCAACGGACCTTTGACTATTAATGGTGATGGTTCTTTAGATGTAAATAGCAATACCGGTACGGGCACATACACCATAGATTACCAGATTTGTGATGCTACAAACCCTACCAATTGTGATATCGCTACGGCAACCATAAATGTAGGGGCAAATAATTTGCCTTCTGCCCAAGATGATGAATTTAGCGTGAACCAAAATAGTACAGATAATGATCTGGACGTTCTGGCAGATAATGGTAATGGAGCAGATAGTTTTGGTGCTGATGGAAGTAATAATAGTGCAATATCCCTACCATTAGCTACAAGCGCAAACGGAGGTACATTAACCGTTAATGACAATGGTTCTCCTAATGACCCAACAGATGATTCTGTTTTATATAGCCCGGCCAATGGTTTTGCGGGTGAAGATACGTTTGATTATACGATTACAGATGCCAATAACGATTCATCTACAGCAACCGTAACGGTAACAGTTGTCGACAATATACCGCCAGCACTTGTTTTGGTTATCGATAATGTTACTACGGATAATTTAATAAGTAAAGATGAAGCCGGTGCTAATATTACCATTACAGGAACGGTTAGTGGCGAGTTTAATACAGGTGATACGGTAATCCTTACCGTAAACGGCGTGGATTATACAGGTATTGTTGACGCTGGAGGGTTATTTAGTATAGCTGTTCCTGGTTCAGAGTTAAAATTAGATCCTGATCTAACAATTGACGGTAGCGTAACCAGTACAGATACTGCTGGAAATATAGGTAGTGCTACTGCTACAAAAACGTATGGTTTAGATAATGATGCAGATGGTATTTCAGATGATATAGATGAAGATGATGATAATGATGGTATAACTGATGTTGTAGAAGGTACGGGTGATTTTGATGGTGACGGTACTCCGGATTATTTAGATTTAGATAGTGATAATGATGGTATACCAGATGTTGTTGAAAATGGAAATGGAGCATTGGATACTGATAACAATGGAAGCATAGACCCTTCGGAAAGTAGCCCAGGTAGTAATGGTATACCGGATGCTGTTGAAGATGGCGGCACTGATGGTGCAGGTGTGAGCGGTACCCCAATTAATAGTGACGGTATTGGTGGAGCCAATTATATTGATATAGATTCAGATAATGATGGCATTATGGATATTGTAGAAGCACAGCCTAGTAATGGTGCTGTACAATTATCTAACAATGATTCGGATTTAGATGGTATCGATGACGCTTTTGACAGTGACAACGGCGGTAACTTCATTAACAATCCAACAAACTCAGATGCAGATATACATGCAGATTATTTAGATTTTGATAGTGATAATGACGGTATAGTTGATAATATAGAATGGCAGTCAACCACTGGCTATGTAAGTCCCGCTGCAGATACTGATGGAAATGGTTTGGTCGATAATTACGAAACTGCCCCTGGTTCAGGTATAGCCATAAATCAACCTCAAAATACCGATGGTTCTGATGAACCTGATTATAGGGATACGGATTCGGATAACGACGGCCTTTCGGATTTGGTAGAAGCCTATGATATTGATGGTGATAATACTGAGGATACAACGTTTTCAGGTACAGATACGGATAATGATGGGTTAGATGATGCTTTTGATTTAAGTATTAGTACACCTAATGGTACGCAAGACCCAAATGGTTCAACAAATAATAATCAAGATGTCACCAATTTTCCAAATGATCAAGACCCTGGTTCAACCGAAGTAGACTTTAGGGATGCCAACGTGCCTTTTACCCCAATTGATACAGACGGTGATTCAATTACCAATGATATCGACATTGATGATGATAATGATGGTATTCTTGATTATGTAGAGTCTCTTGGTTTTGAACCTACAGCTAATTTAGGAGACCCTTGTGATGGACCCTCTTTTGTATTTACGGGTACACCAACAGATGTTGGGGGAACAAATAATGGGTCTATTGGGGATCAATACAGATTCTCAAATTCAGGTACAGTTGACGGAAATGTATTGGATGCCATAATAACCATTACCGCCAAATCGCCAAATATTACCCAATTTAACATTGAGACCACACCAGGAGATAATATATGGAACATGGAATATGGTGCAGCACCAATTCCAGCAGGTATCGCTGAAGTATTGGAAATAGAATTCAACATTCGCTTTGTACTTACCGGCACCCTTACACAGTATAATGTAAGTAGAATTGGCGGTACAATTGCAGATATAGATGGTTCGGACTTTAGGGAAAGTGTGGCATTGTCAACACCAGGTCTTTATGCTGTAGATAACAATACGTTACTTACGGTTACGGACAATCCGGCTACTGGTAAAACTACCTTCCAAGGTCCGGAAGAAAGGTTTACCGGTTTAGACGAAGGAGCTAAAATTGCCGCTTATTTTAACTTCTATGACACAGATGATCTAACAATAACATTTTCTTCTGAAGCAGTTGTCTCAATAGCGGCTACCAGTTTAGGTTCATTGAATTTGGATATCTGTAGTATCAATGGTCTTTTTAGTCCAAATAATACCGCTACAAGTACAGGCGACCAGGGTAACCAATCAGGTCCTGGGTCTTCTCCTGTTTTCCAAGTCAGAAATGGTATAGACAGTGATAATGATGGTATTTCAGATGAATTGGATATTGATTCGGATAATGATGGTATTCCAGATAATGTAGAAGCTCAACTAACGAGCTCATATACTGCCCCAACTGTTGCAGATGGTGATGGAGATGGACTTGCCGATGTTTACGAAGGTACAGGAGATCAAGGTCTATCACCAATAGATACAGATACGGATGGTATTGCGGATTATTTGGATTTGGATACCGATAATGATGGTAAACCCGATACGGAAGAAGCGGGCTTTACAGTCGCCGCAAACAATAATGATGCAGATGGTGATGGTTTGTTAGATGGGTATGATGACGTAAATACTTCTGGCGGTGCTTTTGATTCTAATGACGATCAAAACAATGGAGCTTCAGATTTACCAAATGACGATGTTATTAATACAACAGAAGTAGATTATCGCGAAGATGTCACTGATGATAACGATGCGGATGGTATTCCAGATTCGGTAGATTTAGATGACGACAATGATGGTATTTTAGATACTGAAGAAAGCACAATAGGTGTAGACCCTAGTGCCGATACAGATGGCGATGGTGCTCTTAATTATTTAGATACGGACTTTGGAGTTGATGCTAATGGTGACGGAGTTGTCGATGTTTTTGATACCGATGGCGATGGAGTACCTAATCACTTTGATTTAGATGGGGATAATGACGGAATATATGATGCCGTTGAAGCAGGACATGATCAAACGCATACCAATGGAGAATTAACGGCCGCAGTGGGTCAAGACGGTATTCCTAATTCTGTTCAGGATGCCGGTCAAGAAGACGCTGGCTCTTTTAATTATACTATTCGTGATTCTGAAGCTGTAGTGGATAACATTCCAGATTATTTAGATTTAGATAGTGATGGCGATGGTATTCCTGATAATGTAGAGGCCCAGACAACCTCTGGGTATATTGCTCCAAATGTCGATGACGCAGCGACTTTTACGACCAATAAAGGGGTGAATAGTGCCTATTTAGGAGGGGTTGTTCCAGAAAATACAGATGGTACGGATAATCCGGATTATTTGGATTTAGATAGTGATAATGAAGGTGCCGACGATACAACGGAAGCAGGCTTAACCCTTGCCAATAATGATGCTGACAATGATGGTTTAGATGACAGCATCGATGCAACATCTGATTATTCTGATCCAAACGGAACTATTAATGATCCAAATGCTCTTCCTAACAATCAAAACGACGCAACTGCCGAAGTTGATTTTAGAGATGATACTTCAGCAGATATTGATGCTGTTACCAACACATTTGTAAATATTAATGGTTATACAGGAGCTGTGGCTGGTGATGTAACTGATAATGATACTTTAAACGGAGCTCCAATTGATGATAATGACATTAATATTACGTTATCAAATGATGGGGGACTTAACGGTGCCACTTTAGATGCGAATGGAATTTTAACAGTGCCAGCGGGTACCCCTGCTGGTACATATATTCTTGTGTATCAAATTTGTGAAAAATTATATCCTTCTAATTGTGATAATACCACGGTAACCGTTGTGGTAGATGCTGCTCCAATTGTAGCAAATGATGATGCTGACCCAGATTTAGTTGCGGTTAATGGTAATATAGGAGGAGTTGCCGGTGATGTGACTACTAATGATACCTTGAATGGAGTCGCTGTTGATGATAATGAAATTAACATAGCTATTTTTGATACAGGCGGGTTATCTGGTGTAACAATAGGTACAGATGGTGTATTAACAGTGCCAGCAGGAACTGGCGCAGGATCTTATGATGTTGTTTATCAAATATGTGAGAAGCTAAATCCTAGCAACTGTAATACGGCAATCGCCACGGTAGTAGTAGAAGCTGCCCCAATAGTAGCCAACGATGACGCTACCCCATCGGACTTAACTGCGGTAAACGGATTTACTGGCGGTGATGCGGGTGACGTAACTACTAACGATACCTTGAACGGTGTCGCGGTAGACGATAACGACATTAATATAACTGTAGTAGATGCAGGTGGCTTAACAGGTGTAACCATCGCTGCCGATGGGACGATTGCGGTGCCTGCCGGTACCCCTGCGAATACTTATAATGTGGAGTACAGTATCTGTGAAAAACTAAATCCTAGCAACTGTAATACGGCAATCGCTACGGTAGTAGTAGAAGCTGCCCCAATAGTAGCGAACGATGATGCAACCCCAGCGGACCTTACCGCGGTAAACGGATTTACTGGCGGTGATGCGGGTGACGTAACTACTAACGATACCTTGAACGGTGTAGCGGTAGACGATAACGACATTAATATAACTGTAGTGGATGCAGGTGGTTTAACAGGTGTAACAATAGCCACTGATGGTACTATTACGGTACCAGCTGGCACGCCTGCAAACACGTATAATGTGGAGTACAGCATTTGTGAGAAACTGAACCCATCAAATTGTAATACGGCAATCGCCATGATAGTTGTGGAAGCTGCACCAATAATAGCGAACGATGACGCTACGCCAGCGGAATTAATAGCCGTAAACGGATTTACAGGCGGCGATGCGGGAGACGTGACTAACAATGACACCTTAAACGGTGTTGCAGTAGACGACAATGACATCAATATTACAATTGTTGATGCAGGTGGATTAACAGGTGTAACCATCGCTGCAGATGGCACGATCACGGTTCCAGCTGGCACCCCTGAGAATACCTATAATGTGGAGTACAGTATCTGTGAGAAACTGAACCCAGGTAACTGTAATACGGCAATCGCCATGATCGTAGTTGAAGCTGCCCCAATAGTAGCGAACGATGATGTAACCCCTGCGGACTTAACTGCGGTAAACGGATTTACCGGCGGAGATGTGGGAGACGTAACTACGAACGATACCTTGAACGGTGTCGCGGTAGATGATAACGACATCAATATAATTGTAGTAGATGCAGGTGGCTTAATAGGTGTAACCATCGCTGCCGATGGTACGATTACGGTACCCGCTGGCACGCCTGCAAACACGTATAATGTGGAGTACAGCATCTGTGAGAAACTGAACCCAGGTAACTGTAATACGGCAATCGCCACGGTAGTAGTTGAAGCTGCCCCAATAGTAGCGAACGATGATGTAACCCCTGCGGACTTAACTGCGGTAAACGGATTTACCGGCGGAGATGTGGGAGACGTAACTACGAACGATACCTTGAACGGTGTCGCGGTAGATGATAACGACATCAATATAATTGTAGTAGATGCAGGTGGCTTAATAGGTGTAACCATCGCTGCCGATGGTACGATCACGGTACCCGCTGGCACGCCTGCAAACACGTATAATGTGGAGTACAGTATCTGTGAGAAACTGAACCCAGGTAACTGTAATACGGCAATCGCCACGGTCGTAGTTGAAGCTGCCCCAATAGTAGCGAACGATGATGTAACCCCTGCGGACTTAACTGCGGTAAACGGATTTACCGGCGGAGATGTGGGAGACGTAACTACGAACGATACCTTGAACGGTGTCGCCGTGGACGACAATGACATTAATATTACCGTGACAAACAATGGCGGTTTGACTGGAGTAACGATTGCTACCGACGGCACGATCACGGTTCCAGCTGGTACCCCTGCGGATACGTATAATGTAATTTATACAATTTGCGAGAAATTAAACAATGCAAACTGTAGTACGGCTACGGCAACTATAGTAGTTGAAGCTGCGCCAATAGTGGCGAACGATGATGCTACGCCAGCGGATTTAATAGCCGTAAACGGATTTACAGGTGGAGATGCGGGAGACGTAACTACGAACGATACCTTGAACGGTGTCGCGGTAGATGACAACGATATCAATATTACAATTGTTAATGCGGATGGCTTAACAGGCGTAACCGTCGCTGCCGATGGTACGATCACGGTTCCAGCTGGCACCCCTGAGAATACCTATAATGTCGAGTACAGCATCTGTGAGAAACTGAACCCAGGTAACTGTAATACGGCAATCGCCACGGTCGTAGTTGAAGCTGCCCCAATAGTAGCGAACGATGACGCTACCCCAGCGGACCTTACCGCCGTAAACGGATTTACAGGTGGAGATGCGGGAGACGTAACTACCAATGATACCTTGAACGGTGTCGCCGTGGATGATAACGATATCAATATTACAATTGTTGATGCTGGTGGGTTAACAGGTGTAACGATCGCTGCCGATGGTACGATCACGGTTCCAGCTGGCACCCCTGAGAATACCTATAATGTCGAGTACAGCATCTGTGAGAAACTGAACCCAGGTAACTGTAATACGGCAATTGCTACGGTAGTAGTTGAAGCTGTACCAATAGTAGCCAACGATGACGCTACCCCAGCTGACCTTACCGCCGTAAACGGATTTACAGGTGGTGATGCAGGTGATGTAACTACGAACGATACCTTGAACGGCGTTACGGTAGACGACAATGAAATTAATATTACAGTTGTTGATACGGACGGACTGACAGGCGTAACCATCGCTGCTGATGGTACGATTACGGTACCTGCCGGTACCCCTGCGAATACTTATAATGTGGAGTACAGCATCTGTGAGAAACTAAATCCAGGCAACTGTAATACGGCAATTGCCACGGTAGTGGTCGAAGCTGCGCCAATAGTAGCGAATAATGATAATACCCCTACAGACCTTACTTCCGTAAATGGTTATGAAGGTGGTGATGCAGGTGATGTAACTACGAACGATACCTTGAACGGTGTTGCTGTAGATGACAATGACATTAATATTACAGTTGTTGATGCAGACGGCTTAACAGGTGTAACGATAGCAGCGGACGGTACATTAACTGTTCCTGCAGGGACACCAGCTGGTTCATACGATGTTGTGTATAGCATTTGTGAAAAACTGAACCCAACAAATTGCGATTCTGCCATTGTAACTGTAGTGGTAGATGCCGCTCCAATCATTGCCAATGACGATAATACTCCAGCGGACCTAGTTTCAGTAAATGGCTATGAAGGCGGCGATGCTGGTGATGTAACCACAAACGATACCTTGAACGGTGTAGCGGTTATTGATACTGAAATTACAATTACATTAAATGATGATGGTGGAATTTCCGGATTATCAATTGCACCAGACGGTACTGTCTCTGTACCGGCCAAAACGAAAGCTGGTTCATATACTATTGAGTATACTATATGCGAAATATTGAACCCTGGTAATTGTGATACGGCAATAGCAACGATAGTTGTTGATGCTGCACCAATTGTAGCCAATACCGATGATTTTTCTGGAAACCCTATTAATGGAAAAGATGGAGGAACAGCTGGTGATGTAACTACTAATGATACATTAAATGGTGATCCGGTATTGGATAATGAAATTAATATCACACTGACCGATAATGACGGTTTAGTTGGGGTGAATATTAACGCGGATGGTACAATTAATATTCCATCAAATTCTCCGGCAGGAACTTATACCATTACCTATAGTATTTGTGAAAATTTGAATCCTACTAATTGTGAGTCTACAACCGTAACCGTTGTTGTAGCTCCGGCACCAATTGTTGCCGTAGATGATGATTTCTCAACAAATCCATTAAATGGTAAAGAAGGAGGTATTGCTGGTGATGTAACTACGAACGATACCTTGAACGGCGTTGCTGTCAATGACGGTGAAATTACTATTTCCATAACGGACAATGATGGCTTAAATGGTGCTAGTGTTGGTCCTAATGGCAATATTACGGTTCCAGCAAATACGCCAGCAGGTACCTATGAAATCGTATATAATATTTGTGAGAATTTAAATCCAACTAATTGTGATTCGGGTATTGCAACCGTCGTTATTGAGCCATCGGTTATTGATGCGGTCGATGATGATTTTTCAGGAAACCCAATTAACGGAAAAGATGGTGGAACAGCCGGTGACGTCACTAGTAATGATACATTAAACGGTGTTGCTGTAAGTGATGGTGATATCACAATTACGATTGTTAATAATGACGGACTTAATGGTGTAAATATTGGCGCTAACGGAAACATTAATGTTCCTTCCAATACTCCAGCAGGTACCTATACCATTGAATATAATATTTGTGAGAATTTAAATCCAACTAATTGTGATTCGGCTACAACAGTACTGGTTGTTGAACCTGCAGCAATTGATGCGGTCAACGATGATTTCAATGCAAATCCAATTAACGGAAAAGAGGGTGGTACAGCTGGTGATGTAACATTGAACGATACACTTAACGGAGTACCGGTGTCAGATGGTGAGATTACGATTACCCTTACGGATGATGGTAATTTAAATGGAGTGACCATAAATTCAGACGGTACGATAACTGTTCCTACAAACTCTCCTGCTGGTACATATACGCTAACGTATAGTATCTGTGAGAACCTAAATCCGGGCAATTGTGATACGGCCACTGCTATAGTAGTAGTAACGGCTTCCGCTATTGATGCAATAAATGATGATTTTACTGCAAATGCCATTAATGGTCAGGAAGGCGGCGCTGCAGGAGATGTAACCTTGAACGATACTCTAAACGGTAACCCTGTAGTAGATGGTGATGTGGTAATAACTATAACGGATGATGGTGGTATAAGTGGGTTAAGTATTGATGCCGATGGTACCTTGAACGTACCTGCCATAACTGCGGCCGATACCTATACCATTACCTATTCCATCTGTGAAAAACTAAATCCTTCAAATTGTGATTCGGCAACGGCAACGGTATTGGTAGAACCAGCGGTGTTGGGAGCTACGGATGATGATTTTACAGGAAATCCTGTCAATGGTCTTGAAGGTGGTATTGCCGGGGATGTTACGGCGAACGATACATTAAATGGCCAACCTTTGGATGATGGTAAAGTATTTATTACCGATGATGGAGGAATGACCAATGCAAGTATTGATAATGACGGTAACTTTATAGTACCGCCAAATACCCCAGCAGGTACGTATACCATAGTGTATACAATTTGTGAGAACTTGAATCCTACAAATTGTGATTCTGCTACCATTACCGTATTGGTTACAGCTGCTCCAATAGACGCTGTAGATGATGATTTTTCTGCGGCACCTATAAATGGTTTTGATGGGGGTACTACGGCAACGGTATACACTAATGACCAATTGAATAATGAAGCTTTTGCAACTACAAGTGTAATTCCTAGTATTGCCAATGACGGTGGTATAACGGGTATACGCATTAATACGGATGGTACACTCGATATTCCAGAGAACATTGCGGCCAATACCTATACGGTAACCTATCAAATTTGTGAAGCATTGAATACCACAAACTGTGATACTGCCAATGTAATCATTGTAATTGATGCTCCAGTTATCAATGCAACGGTGGATGACTTTTCATTGACAGCGGTTAATGGAAACTTTGGTGGATCAGCGGGTAATGTTTTGGGTAATGACATATTGAACGGGTCGCCAATTGATGCAAATGACGTAAATACTACTATTCTCGATAATGGAGGTATTACAGGGCTTGTACTCAATCCAAACGGTTCCGTTGACGTACCTTCTGGTACTGCTGCAGGTACATATACGATAGAGTATAATGTTTGTGAAATTACAAATCCTACAAATTGCGATTCAGCTTTTGCTACAATTGAAGTAAGTGCCGGTAATTTAAATGCCATAGATGATGATTTATCGGCAAATACCATTAACGGTTTTGAAGGGGGAAGCCCAGGAAATGTTATTCCAAATGATGAACTGGATGGAAATTCCTTTGCGGCAACGGACGTGAATATTGCAATAATTGATGATGGTAGAATTACTGGTGTTAGTATTGATGCCAATGGTAATGTAAATGTTCCTGCGGGTACAGAGGCCGGTACATACAGTGTTATTTACCAAGTTTGTGAAAAATTAAACCCAGGTAATTGTGATAATGCCATTATTACCATTGTGGTTACACCGCCGGTGATAGATGCAGTAGTTAACGATTTTTCTGCGAGTCCGGTAAATGGATACTCAGGAGGTACAACAGCTTCGGTTTTCGATAACGATACATTGAACAACGCCCCATTTGCGGACACAGAGGTAGAGGCTACTATTATAGCCGATGGCGGATTGAACGGGGTAACCATAAACCCAGATGGGACGGTTACCATACCTTCAGGAACCGCTGCCGGAACTTATGTTATTACATATAATATTTGTGAAGTTTTAAACCCTACAAATTGTGATGCTGCAGACCTTACGATAGTGGTCAATGCTGCGCCGATATCGGCAATAACAGATGACTTTACCGCTAATGAGGTAAGTGGTCAAAATGGTGGGGTTGCAGGTGATGTAACCACAAATGACCTCTTGAACAATAATCCAGTGGATGATGATGAAATTGATATCAATCTGGATGACAACGGTGGTTTGTTCGGTGTTGCGATCAACAATAACGGTGGTATCGTAGTTCCGCCAGATTCTCCAGAAGGTACGTATACCATAACGTATACAATTTGTGAAAACCTAAATACTGGTAACTGTAGTACCAATACGGCTACTATAATCGTTGGGGTTGCTAATCTAGATGCCATGATAGATGATTTTACAGGTACTCCGGTTAACGGAAAAGATGGTGGTGTGGCAGGAGATTTAACGGCAAACGACTTGTTAAATGGTGCATTGGTTAATGATAATGATATCAATATTACCCTAACGAATGATGGTGGTATTCCTGGTGCTATAGTCAATAATGACGGAACCCTTATTATACCGCCAAACACTACGGCCGGTACCTACTCAATGTCCTATTCTATTTGCGAGGATTTAAACCCTACAAATTGTGATAATGCAACTGTGGACATCGTAGTAGAAGAATCTTTACTAGTCGTAAATGACGATGATTTTTCAGGCAACCCAATTGTTGGTAAGGACGGTGGAATTGCAGGTGATGTTACCATAAATGATGAGTTGAACGGTAATCCTATAGATGATACTGATATTAAACTTACTTTAACGGATAACGGTGGACTTTCAGGAGCGGCGATCAACGATAACGGTGAAGTTATTGTGCCACCTAGTACACCGGCAGGTTCGTACACACTAACCTATTCGGCTTGTGAAAACCTAAATCCAACCAATTGTGGGTCTGCAACCGTAACCATTACGGTTAATGAAGGTAACCTGGTAGTAAACCCAGATGATTTCAGTACAAATCCCGTAAATGGTAAAGAAGGTGGTATTGCAGGTGATGTAACGGTTAACGATGAATTGAACGGTGTTGCCGTAAATGATACGGATATAACACTTAGTATTGCTGATAATGGTGGTTTATCTGGTGTTGCGGTCAACAATGACGGCACGATCATTATTCCTCCAAATACCCCAGCAGGACTATATACGGTAAGCTACACTGCTTGTGAAAATCTTAATCCAACCAATTGTGCCACTACCACTATTTCACTAGTTGTAGAAAGTGCAGTGATCAACGCTGTAGATGATGACCTTAGTGCAACTCCTATAAACGGTAAGGATGGTGGTATTGCTGGTGATATTACTGTAAATGATGAGTTGAACGGGGTTGCCGTAAACGATGCCGATATTAATATAACGGTGGTTGATAATGGCGGCTTAAGTGGTGTGGGTATTAATCCTGACGGTACAGTGGTTGTTCCACAAAATGCACCTGCTGGGAACTATACTGTTACATATTCAATTTGTGAAAACTTGAATCCTGGTAATTGCAGTTCGGCAACGATAGTAATCGTTGTTTCCGCAGCAGTATTACAGGCTGTTGATGATGATTTCAGTAATGCACCAACAAATGGTATTACCGGTGGTATTGCTGGTGATGTAACGGCAAACGATAGCCTAAACGGAACTCTTGTAAATGATGCGGATATTAATAGCAGCTTAACGGATAATGGGGGACTTGTTGGTGCTACCATGAATAATGACGGTACTATTGTTGTACCACCAAGTACACCTGCTGGGCCATATACCCTCACTTATACAATTTGTGAGAATCTTAATCCATCAAATTGTAGTAGTGCTACTGTTGAAATCGTTGTTGGCTCTGCTATCATAGAAGCTGTAGATGATGATTTAAGTAATGATACGGTAAATGGAGTAGATGGTGGTATAGCGGGCGATTTAACGGACAATGATACTATCAACGGTATACCCGTAAACGATGAGGATATCAATGTTACCTTGGACGATAATGGCGGTATAGAAGGTGCGGTCCTTAACGAAGATGGAACGCTAAGTATACCAGCAGGAACAACAGAAGGCACCTATACATTGGCTTATACAATTTGTGAAATCTTGAATCCGTCTAACTGTAGCTCGGCATCGGTAACCATTGTGGTGGATAACTGTTTAAGTATACCAACCAACGATTGTGACGGTGACGGTTTAACCAATGACCAAGAAGCTACCTTAGGTACCGATCCTGAAAATGGCGATACCGATGGTGATGGCATTGATGACGGACAAGAAGTTGCAGATGGTACGGATCCATTAAATGCTTGTGATTCCAATGGTGGAACACCACCTACTGGAGTGGTATGTGATTCTGACGGTGATGGTATTAACGATGGTCAAGAAGTCATTGATGGTACAGATCCTTTGGATGATTGTGATTCCGTTGGTGGAACACCGCTTGAAACCTCTGATTGTGATAATGACGGACTTACCAATGGTGAGGAAGCAAGTTTAGGTACGGATCCAAACAATGAGGATACGGACGGAGATGGAATCAATGATGGTCAGGAAGTAATAGATGGTACCGATCCATTGAACGGATGTGATTCTATAGGTGGTACGCCATTATCAGCAAGTGATTGTGATGGTGACGGTCTAACCAATGATGAAGAAGCCCTACTTGGAACTGATCCAAACAATCCTGATACCGATTTTGATATTCTTAATGATGGTTTAGAAGTAAGTATTGGTACGAACCCCATAGAATCGGATTCTGATGGTGATGGTATAAGTGATGGTCAAGAAGTTAATGATGGTACAGATCCTTTAGATGATTGTGATTCTATCGATGGTACTCCATTGCCTACAAGTGACTGTGATAATGACGGACTTGCAAATGATGAGGAAGTGGACCTAGGCACTGACCCTGACAACGCAGATTCTGACGGTGATGGTATTAACGATGGTCAAGAAGTCATTGATGGTACCGATCCATTAGACGGCTGTAGTTCTAAAGGTGGAAACCCACCAGCAGATTCAGTTTGTGATATCAGTATTGAGAGTGACCTGATCAACCCTAATACAAATGGTGGGGCATTCACAATAAATAATATTGAATCGTTCCCAAATAATACGGTGAAGATATACAACAGATGGGGTGTATTGGTTTTTGAGACCAGTGGCTATGATAATCAGGAAAATGTCTTTAGGGGTATATCCAATGGTAGGGTTACGGTTAAAAAGAATGAAGAATTACCTGTAGGTGTCTATTATTATGTCATTGAATATGCTAACAGTGAAAACTCAAGAACAATGAACGGGTACCTATATATCAACCGATAGGTAAAAACATTATAAAAATTTAAAAATTGCTATGAAAAGATTTTTTTTACTTACACTAATAATTACCGGCTCCATTTGGTGTACTTATGCACAACAAGATGCCCAGTATACCCAATACATGTATAATACGGTAGCCGTAAATCCTGCATATGCCGGTAATAGAGGTGTATTAAGTATTGCCGCTTTACATAGGTCTCAATGGGTGGGTATAGATGGTGCGCCCACAACCCAGACCTTGAATGTCCATACCCCGGTATCACAACGTGTGGGACTTGGGTTATCTATTGTAAATGATGAAATTGGTAATGGAACCAATCAAGATACCTATTTTGATGCGGTCTTCTCGTACACGGTGCCCACTTCGGAATATGGCAAATTATCATTTGGGCTTAAGGCGGGAGGTCACTTGTTGAATATCGATTTTAATCAATTGAGAAATTATGACCCGTCTAGTGCAGCCGTTGGTCAAAATAATATCGATAAGCGTTTTTCCCCTAATTTTGGAGCAGGTATTTATTACCATACAGAAGAGTTTTATGCAGGTATCTCCGTACCTAATTTTTTAGAGACGGAACATTTTGATTCATCGGGCTCTAATTCATCATTTATTGCTCAGGAACGTATGAACTTTTATTTTATAACAGGATATATATTTGAGCTCAACCCAGATTTAAAGCTTAAACCGGCCTTATTGTTCAAGGCTGTAGAAGGAGCACCCTTACAGGCAGATCTTTCTGCTACCGTTCTTTTAAACGATAAAGTATCTTTAGGGGCAGCCTATAGATGGGATGCTGCTTTAAGTGGACTTGTAGGTTTTCAGTTAAACGACAAGATAATGTTGGGTCTTGCCTATGACCGTGAGGTCACCGAACTGGGCAATACAGCCTTTAATGATGGCTCTTTTGAAATTTTCTTAAGGTTCGAGTTCCTTACCAGATATAAAAATATTATAGCACCAAGATTCTTTTAAACTATCTTAAAATGACCATAAGAACAAACTTCATATATTTTTTTCTTACACTGCTGCTGGCGGCAGGTACTACCCATGCCCAGGATAGAAAAGCTAAAAGTGCACAAACCAATTTTAAGAATTATGCGTATGCAGAAGCCATAGAAGCCTATGAAAAACTGGTTAAAGAAGGCTATGAAACCCAAGAAATCTACAGTAACCTAGGAGATTCTTATTATCAAAAGGCAGATTACAATGCGGCAGCACATTGGTATGGTGAGTTATTTGCCTTAAATGACGTAAATGTTGATCCGGAATATGTGTATCGTTATGCCCACACTCTTAAATCTGTAGGGGATTATGCGGCATCCAATGAATGGATGAAAACCTTTAGTGCTAATAATCCAGAGGATTTAAGGGCTATAAAGTACTTGGAAGACACACAATACTTAGAAAATATTAAGGCAAAATCCAGTAGGTATGACATTAAAAACCTGTCTATAAATTCACCTGCTTCGGACTTTGCACCTTCAATCTTTGGAAAAGAGATTGTATTCTCTACGGCCAGGGACTCTGGTAAGATTTCCAAGAATTTGCATAAATGGAACAATAGGCCTTTTTCCAACCTTTATAGTGCCATGGCTTTGGAAAACGGTAATTATACGGAACCGGAACGCCTTTCCAAAAAGCTTAACAAAAAAACACATGAAACTTCAACTGCCTTTACCAAAGATGGAAAGACAGTTTATTTTACCAGAAACAACTCTAAAAACGGAAATTTTGCAAGAGATAATGAAGGACTAAGTAGGTTAAAGATTTATAGGGCTACGCTTCAAGATGGTGAGTGGAAAGAGATTACGGAGTTACCGTTTAACAGTGATAATTATTCAGTAGCACACCCAACCCTTAGTGTAGATGAACGTAAAATGTATTTTGCTTCTGATATGCCGGGCACTTTTGGTAAATCGGACATATTTGTGGTAGATATTAATGAAGATGGGAGTTTTGGTACCCCAAAGAATTTAGGCAATCAAATTAACACGGAGAGTCGAGAAACATTTCCGCATATAACCTCAGAAAATGTACTTTATTTTGCTTCTGACGGTCATCCAGGATTGGGAGGTTTGGACATTTTTGCAACACGAATTCAAGAAAACATGGGTCAAGGTTTAGTTGTGAACGTAGGGGAACCTGTAAATAGTGAACAGGATGATTTCTCTTTCATTATCAACGAAAAAACCAAAACAGGGTTTTTTGCCTCTAATAGAAAAGGTGGTATGGGTAGTGACGATATTTATTCCTTCAAGGAAACCGAAGAAATTGTTTTGGAATGCCAGAAAGAAATTAACGGCATTATAAGGGTAAAAGATTCTGATACTGTCTTGGAAGGAGCTAGAATAACCTTATATGATGATGAGAATAATAAAGTGGCAGAATCTATTTCTAGTGAAGTTGGAACGTTTAGCCTTACAAGATCTTGTAATGGTGGTGTATACAAATTGGAAGCCACTAAGAAAAACTATGAAAAAGATGGTACTACGTTCTCATTGAATAATTCTGAAGAAATAGGAGGTATTGCGTTGGAACTTGCACCTATGATCAAAACTCCACCTGTAGGGTCAGATTTAACTGCTTTTCTAAATATTTCACCCATATATTTTGATTTGGATGAATCTTATATTAGGCAAGATGCTACTGCTACCTTAAATGCGGTAATTGATTTTATGAAAGAATATCCAAATATTAGGATTGAAGTGAGGTCGCACACAGATGCATCCGCAGGTGCTAATTATAATTTAAGACTAAGCGAACGTAGGGTAAAAGCAACTATAGCATTTTTAGAAGAGCATGGCGTTGATAGGGCTAGGCTTAGCGGTAATGGTTTTGGAGAAACTCAATTGTTAAACGATTGTGTAACCAAAGATGCATGTAATGATGCCCAGCATCAAATTAATAGAAGATCTGAGTTTATAGTTGTAGAATAACGTAAATAATATATGGGTAAAAAGGCAACCTTTTAAGGTTGTCTTTTTATTTGCCCTACTTATTTTGACCCTTCATTATAAAATAATTTTACTGCGTTTTAAAAAGCATCAATTTTACTATAATGTTTATTTACAGCAGGTTAGTAAAGGTTTTGTTTTGAGGTGAAAAAGGATAATCATTATTTAGAAAAATATTAACATTTACGATGTAGGGTTTTTTACCTCTAGATTGTTTTATACCCAAACATATAAAATTAAAAAGAATGAAAAATTATTTGAAAACAGTTACAGTTGCTTTTATTTCAACGTTAATGGCCGTTTCATGTAGTAATAATGACGACGGAGATGTGAATATGGATGCAGAAACCTATGACACTACCTTTAAGATTACAGATGCCCCAATTGATAATGCCAATGTAGAGGCCGTATTTGTTACGGTATCTAATGTAAAGGTTGATGGTACTACTTTGGAAGGTTTCAATAAAACTACGTTTGATTTGTCCGCACTTGTAAATGGTGAAACATTAACACTAGGTAATTTAGATTTAGAAGCCGGGTCATATTCCAATATTGAACTTGAACTGGATTATGAGACAGATGCAGATGGTAACACACCAGGATGCTATGTTGAGTTGGTCAATGGAGAAAAGGACCAATTGGAAGCTACATCGAACAAAATTTCCATTACCGATTCTTTTGAAGTATTGGCTAGTACTACCAACGAAATCATTATTGACTTTGATTTAAGGAAGACCGTTAAGGAAGAGCAAGGTTCTGCCGCAAGCAATTTTGAGTTTGTATCCATGCAAGAATTAACTGCCGGTATTAGAGCAGTCAACAATGATAAGGCGGGTAATATTTCTGGTTCTGCTAACGATCCCGAAAATACTTCAGATAAAATTATTGTATACGCCTATGAAAAAGGAGCGTTCAATGCTGAGGTAGAGAGTAATGGTCAAGGAGAAAGTAATGTTCTTTTTGCCAATGCGGTTACCAGTTCTGAAGTAAGCGGTTTAAATAACGGCTATAACCTTAGTTTCTTGGAAGAAGGAGAATATGAATTGGTCTTTGCTTCTTATAATGAAGAAGGAGATGAATTTGCTTTTAATGCTTTGTTAGAAGCTGAGTCTAGTACAGGTTTAGATCTAGGAGCAATTAGTATTACTTCTGCCTTACAAATAAGTGCAAATGTTACTATTACCGGTACAAAATAAATCTATTAATTGAATATAGATAAAGCCCTGTCATTATGATCAGGGCTTTTTTGTGCTTTTTTGTTCGAGTTACGATCTCATGGTTTAGAGTCAAGTAGTACAATGTTGTAATCTTAAATTTGTATAAATTAAAAAAATATACAATGTCATTACTAACAATCATCCTTAATATATTATTGCCGCCATTGGCTGTCTTTATGAACCATGGTATAGGCTCAGCACTTTTAATCAGTATTTTATTGACGTTACTCGCGTGGTTACCAGGAGTAATCCATGCTTTTATAGTAAACCAGTAAATAGTACAAATAACTATCTTTCCTACTTGTGTGTATGGTAAAGATATGTAGGGTCGAATGGCTATCAATATTTCGTTGATAGTTTGTTCGACTTTTTTATTTAAAAAACGAATATCTTCCTCCTAGATTTTTGATATACCTTTGAAAATACTAAATAGTGTTATACAAAGGAAATAGGTATATTATAGATGTATACCTATGTAGAACAAAGAATTTTATAGCCCATGCGTAGTCATTTAAAATTAGCAATTATTGCTTTATGCCTTGTAAACGTCAATTGTAAAGAACAACCCAAAGAGGCGATAAAGGGCAATGGTGGGGAACAGGTTGAACTAGAGAATGATGCGGACAATGTAGATGTTATTGTTAAGCGGGCTGTAGAGGCCCACGGTGGTCCTTTATATGATACTGCACATTATCAATTCGTTTTTAGAAATAAGCTATACACCTTTAACAACAAAAAAGGGTACACGTATACCGTTCATTTTATTGATAGTATAGGAAACCGTACTGCGGATTATTTAATCAATGGAACTTTAGAAAGGACCATTAACGAAAAAGCTGTGGCGTTATCTAAGAAAGATATCGCCAAGTATAGTAACGCCTTAAATTCAGTAATTTATTTTGCTACACTGCCCCATAAATTGTTAGATAGTGCGGTTATAAAAGAACATGTTGGCCATGCAATTATAAAAGAAGAGCAATATGATGTAGTCAAGGTTACCTTTGAACAAAAAGGAGGAGGAGAGGACTTTGATGATATCTTTATGTATTGGATCAATAAAAATTCTCATTATATTGACTACTTGGCTTATAGCTATAACGTAAATGGGGGAGGTGTTCGTTTTAGAAGCGCATATAACCCTAGAACGGTTGATGGAATTCGTTTTCAGGATTACATTAATTGGGAAGCTCCTGTAGGGACTTCTCTAATAGCGCTTCCGGCTTTGTTTGAAAAGGGTACACTAAAGGAGTTATCTAGAATTGAAACGGAAGATGTACAGAATTTAGATGCTAAGGATACTGTAGATTAATAAGTACATCATCAGTCATCATTTTCGTTATTGTATCTTTGATGGTGCTATTTTACTTACCTAGCTACAGTTCATTACTTAATGTATTTACACTTTAAAGCAATCCTACATGATTGGTAAAAACTTGTTTGATAATTTCCGGGATATTTCCGCTAAAGAGTGGAAACAAAAAATTCAATACAACTTAAAAGGAAAGGATTATAATGAGGAAGTTGTTTGGGATACGCTGGAAGGCATTAAAGTAAAACCTTTTTATAATGAAGAGGATATACGGAACAAAACAAATGCATCAACTACAAAACCTACATGGAAAATTGGGTATAATGTATATGCCGGTAATGCATTAATGGCCAACCAAAATGCATTAAATTTTATGCAAAGAGGAGCAGAGGCAATTACGTTTTTAATACCTGATGAAAGTATAGATGTAGTTTCTCTTTTGAACAAAATTAACCTTAATGAAACAAAGGTGTATTTTGATATGCAATTTTTGTCCAAAAATTATATTGAAAATGTCATGAGCAATTGTAAAGATGCAACTTCTTTACATTTTGGAATTGATCCTATTGGCCATTTAGGAAGAACAGGTAATTGGTACCGTACGCTTAAAGATGATTTTATAGATGTCAAGGATATTCTTTCCTTAAATTTAGAAAACGTCCTCAAGGTTGATGTGGCATTATACGAAAATGCTGGTGCGGACATTGTACAACAATTGGCATTTGCTATGGCACATGCCAATGAATATTTAAACAAGTGTCTTGAACTTGGCAATCTTGACCTTGTAAAAAGTTTGGAATTTAAACTAGCGATCGGAGGAAATTACTTTTTTGAAATATCTAAAATAAGGGCGCTTAGGAAACTTTGGAACACTTTAGTCAAGGCATATGGGGTGCAGATTCCTTGCCATATTGTTTCAACACCCTCTAAACGTAACAAAACTCTTTATGATTATAATGTAAATATGCTCAGAACAACAACGGAGTGTATGTCTGCTGTCCTTGGAGGATCAGACACGGTTTTTAATATGCGGTACGATGCGGTTTTTAAGAAAGAAAATAAATTTGCTAATCGTATTGCCCTAAATCAGTTACTTCTTTTAAAGGAGGAAAGTTATTTTGATAAAGTAGGTAATCCTGTAGATGGTAGTTATTATATAGAAACATTGACCGATCAAATAGCGGAAAAGGCGTTGTTGGGTTTTAAACGTATAGAAAAGGAAGGTGGTTTTTTAAAGCAGCTTAAAAATCATTCGGTTCAGCATCAAATAGCCAATTCGGCTAAAAAACAGCAAGATAGATTCAATTCTAAACAAATGATCTTGGTGGGAACCAATGATTTTATCACCGTAACGGATAGTATGTCTAAAGAAATAGAACTTTTTCCCTTTGTTAAAAGAAAACCTAGAAAGACTTTGATTCATCCTATAATAGAAAAAAGATTGGCAGAAGAAAAGGAACAAAACCGTTTGTCACATGAGTAGGAAAGATTTGCAACATATTCAATTGGAGGATGGCGAGAGCGCTAAACTTGATTCTACAGGTCATATCCATAATGACAAGGAAACGTTTTTTACCGCTGCCGAAACTATTCCTATTAAACCAAGCTACTCAAAAGCGGATTTGGATGAACTTGAACATCTTAACTTTGCTGCAGGTTTTCCTCCTTTTCTAAGAGGACCTTATTCAACCATGTATGTGCAACGTCCTTGGACCATACGGCAATATGCCGGTTTTTCAACGGCTAAAGAAAGTAATGCATTTTATAGAAAAAACTTAAAAGCCGGGCAAAAAGGATTGTCGGTCGCTTTTGATCTTCCAACCCATAGGGGGTATGACAGTGACCATGAACGTGTAGTTGGTGATGTTGGTAAAGCGGGCGTTGCCATTGATACGGTAGAGGACATGAAAATACTTTTTGATGGTATTCCACTACATGAAATGTCCGTATCAATGACCATGAACGGGGCAGTGCTTCCTATTATGGCATTTTATATTGTTGCTGCAGAAGAACAAGGGGTTGCTTTAAATCAGTTATCAGGGACCATACAGAACGATATTCTTAAGGAGTTTATGGTGCGTAATACGTACATATATCCGCCAAAGGCTTCCATGCGGATTGTAGCCGATATTTTTGAATATACCAGCGAACATATGCCCAAATTCAACAGTATTAGTATTTCCGGATATCATATGCATGAAGCAGGTGCTCCTGCACATTTAGAACTGGCGTATACTTTGTCCGACGGATTGGAATATATTAGAACGGGTTTAAAAGCCGGATTACAGATTGATGATTTTGCACCGCGACTTTCCTTTTTCTGGGGGATAGGGATGAACCATTTTATGGAAATTGCCAAAATGCGGGCAGCAAGAATGTTGTGGGCAAAAGTGGTTAAAGATTTTAATCCGAAGAACGAAAAGTCGTTGATGCTAAGAACGCATTGCCAAACTAGCGGGTGGAGCCTTACGGAACAAGACCCCTTCAATAATGTGGCGAGAACAACTATAGAGGCAGCAGCAGCGGTTTTTGGCGGTACCCAGAGTTTACATACCAATGCATTGGATGAGGCCATTGCCCTACCTACGGATTTTTCTGCACGTATTGCCAGGGAAACTCAATTATACTTGCAGCATGAAACGAACGTAACTAAAACGGTGGACCCATGGGCAGGCAGTTATTATGTGGAGAAACTTACGCATGATTTAGTGCATAAAGCGTGGGAGTTGATGCAAGAAGTAGAGAACCTTGGGGGAATGACCAAGGCAATTGAAACAGGTATACCCAAAACCAGAATAGAGGAAGCTGCGGCTAGAAAACAAGCACGTATAGATAGTGAACAAGATGTCATTGTTGGTGTCAATAAATATCAACTTAAAGAAGAGGATGACTTACAGATATTGGAGGTCGATAACCAAGAGGTAAGAAGACAGCAGTTAGAACGTTTAACGGTCATTAAAGGCCAAAGAAATGCAGGCAAGGTTAATGATTGTTTAAAAGCACTGACCAAAGCGGCAGTAGATAAGCTTAAAAATGGCGATTCGAACGAAAATTTATTAGCTTTAGCGGTAAAAGCGGCAAGGGAAAGAGCTACACTTGGTGAAATCAGTGATGCTTTGGAAAAGGCCTTTGGCAGGCATAAAGCGGTAATAAATTCATTTTCGGGGGTGTATTCTAGAGAGATAAAACAAGACAAGGATTTTAAAAGCGCTCAGGAATTAGCGGATAAATTTGCTGAGCAAGACGGTAGGCGTCCACGAATATTGATTGCAAAGATGGGTCAAGACGGTCATGATAGAGGGGCAAAAGTGGTTGCTACAGGTTATGCGGATTTAGGTTTTGATGTAGATATAGGGCCTCTTTTTCAAACTCCTAAAGAAACCGCAAAACAGGCTGTGGAGAATGATGTACATATTTTGGGTATTTCCAGTCTTGCAGGCGGTCATAAAACTTTGGTGCCAGAGGTGATAAAGGAATTAAAAACGTATGGTAGGGATGATATTATGGTCATTGTTGGTGGCGTTGTTCCCAAACAGGACTATACATTTTTAAAAGATGCCGGGGCAACCGCCGTTTATGGACCTGGAACAAAAATAAGCGAGGCGGCAATTCAATTATTAAAATTACTTTTAAAAACGTATTGAAAATAAAAATGGTCGGGTAACTAAGTAACCCGACCATTTTTAAAATATATCATTAAGTTACGCTGCGGCAACTTCAACTTCAGTTTGTCTGTTCTTTAACCAGAAATATAAAATAGTGAACAAGACTATAAGTATTGCAGGAAATAGGACCATAGTACCTAAAGTTTCCTGTCCCGATACCAATTCCAGTTCATCTCCGGTAAATCCTTGTGCTTCGGCTGCAGCTCTATCGGCATCAATCCATCCACCAATAATTGGTTGAAAAATTGAAGTGGAAAACATACCAATCGCTCCAATAATAGACATACCTAAAGCTCCGGTTTTAGGAGTTTTCGTAGCTGTAAGCCCGATCATGTTAGGCCAGAAATAAGCAATACCCAAGGCAAATATAATGGCTGCTACATAAGCCATGGCTCCTGTTTGTGTACTAAACAAATAAATACCAATGGTGGCCAAAATAGCTGAACCTAATAAAACACCTGTTTGGTTAAATTTAGCAACCATATTTCCACCAAAGTATCTTGCTATAGCCATTAATCCTGCCGTTAATGCCAAGATCAATGTAGGCTCGGCACCACTTTTTGAAAGAATAAGACCTACCCATTGGTTTGGTCCAAACTCTGATATTGCTGTTAAAGCCATACATACGGCAATAAATAAGAATAAAGGGGTAAACATGCCTTTTAAATTGCCACTAATGGTAGCTGCTTCTTCAACCTTAGCTTTAGGCCATGTTTGTCCAAAGAATAAATATGCATAAATAACGGCTGGTATTAATAATAGCCATACTTGACTTTGACCGGTAATGCCAAAATCTGTCATAAAACCGGAAAGTAAACTACCTACCGCTATCCCTCCAGGAAACCACATATGAAAACGGTTTAGCATTTTACTCATTTTATTACCCTTATAGGCATCGGCAATCATTGGGTTACACGCCGCTTCGGTACATCCGTTCCCTAAACCAATAAGTAGATTGGCAATCAATAGGCCCATATAACTACTGGAAAATATTAAGAGCAATATACCAACAGCATGTGCAAAAAATGCAAATTGCATAATTACCTTACCACCTACTTTATGATATATTAGACCACCTATGACCATGGCAATAGGGAAACCCGCAAACCACATAGAGGTTATAAGTCCGGCTTGACTGGCACTTAATTCCAATTCTGTTTTCAGTTGGTCCAAAATACCTGCCGCAATGGCAAAAGAAAATGCCGTGGTAATTAATGCGAAACAGCTGGCATAAAATAACCTATTCGCATTTACTTTAGGAGTTGTACTAGAACTTTCCATATTTGTATTGATTTAGTTGTTGTATTGGTTAATATGCTAAACTAATAAAAATGAAATAATAACCTACCTTTTTTAGTAAAATGATACTATAAGTGCGCTGTACGACATAAAAATTACTATATACGGAAATATTAATGCTTTTTTGGTAATGGTAGATTTCGCAATTTTATCGTATATCTTGTTGATACTTAACTATTAACTACCTTGTATTGTAAAAAGAAACTTGAAAATTATATCATATATGAAAAGTGTAATCTATTTGTTTATTTTTTTTGGAGTGCTTGGTTGTGCCAATGTGGACAGAAAATTGGAAGAAAATAATACCTTGAACCAATCTTTAGTTGACCATAAAAATGATCCAGAAGCAAAATTGGATAGTTTGGGTATACAATTAAGGCAAATAGGTAATCCTGTAGCAAATTATATCCACGCGTCTAAAAGCGGGAATCTATTATTTTTATCAGGTAAAGGTCCTAGACAGGCCAATGGCGAGAATATTGTTGGAAAATTGGGCGATAGTTTAACCGTTGAGCAGGGATATCAGGCAGCAAGAGAAGCAGGCATTAATCAATTATCTGTTTTAAATGCAGAATTGGGTAATCTCAATAAAGTGAAAAGTATTATAAGTGTTCACGGTATGGTGAATGCTGCCCCAAACTTTACCGATCATTCAAAAGTAATCAACGGCTATTCGGATTTAATGGTAGCAGTTTTCGGAAATAGAGGAAAGCATGCACGTGCGGCAGTTGGTATGGGTTCATTACCTGGTAATATGGCGGTTGAGGTAGAAATGGTCGTAGAGGTATATCCGGAATAGTAAATGTTACCTTTTTATGTTATAAGAATATTTAAAATATTTTTATTTTTACCGTCTTTTAAAAAATCTTGGCCTCGTAGTTCAATGGATAGAATAGAAGTTTCCTAAACTTTAGATGCAAGTTCGATTCTTGCCGAGGCTACTTTTTAATCCTAATGGTGCTTAAACAACACACTAGCTACCATCTTTTACTCCATATTTCATACATAGGTTCACCTTTACTGTTGTTGCCCGTATGGTGCCAATCTTTACCTTCTATGCTGTAGTTGAATTCCAAATCAGCGCCCACCCTAGAATTATCTTTAGAGAAGAACTCTATAGACTCTTTATAAATTCCGTTTTCGGCAGAGTAGGTGCCGCCGCCCGTACCGGAAAAACGAAAAGATTCCGTATCGTAGGCTATCCATTGAAACGTATGGTCCATTAAGAGCTTTAATGTCTTTCTTGAATTTTCTTCACCGCGTCTTTCTTGCCCGGTATCCGGTCCTCTAGTGGCAAAAAGCCATGCGCCGTCTAAATCTTGTGTGGTAGCTTTTATATGTTCTAGCGTTAATTGTTGTTTCCAGTTCATTCTTAGCTGATCACCTTCAATCCCTACAGGAATTGATAGCTCTTTTACGGCATCATTCTGGTAGTCAGAATTAAATTCTAAACGCACTACCAAAAGGTTGCCTGATGAGGTTTCTTCCATTTGAAAAAAGCCGCCCACTGTTTTTATAAATTTTGCAGGTTCAATTTCATATTCATTATAGATAAAATAATCCCGATTAATTTTTACTTGATGCACTCTTTTTACACCATTATTTTCAACAGTATCCACATAAATTCCGCGCTTAATTTGACCGTAGGAAGCTAAACTTGCGGCAAAAAATAGAATTACTGCAAAATAAGGAGTTTTAAAATTGTCAATTTTCATTTTCTACGATTTAGGTTTGTTGTTTTAATATATTAAAAATAAGATAGTTATGTGTTAACTTTAAAATTATCAGACTTAATTTTAAAAAAAATTGTCGCTGGTCGTAAAAAAAACGAAAAAGCTTGTTTTTTCATTTTTTTTGATTTCATTTGTCCTGTTCTAATATACAACTTTGTATGTTGGTGATTTCAGGCTTTTAGCTGGACATTATGTATCGTTATTCTATGTTCGGGTTTGAGGGAAATTGGAAGTATTTCCCACAAATGGCTTATAAGATAGGTTGCCGATTAGTAAAGCAAACTTCCGTTCTTTATTCTAGTATCATGCAAAGTCAGCATGATTACTTCTTTATTCCTACTACACAGCGCCAAATATTGGTGTGATACCCTGTTTCTACATGGTTACGTTTTCTTAACTTTAAGTCACTAGGCTTGTTACTATATTTATAAAATATCATATTTCATTTTAATTCAATTTCATGAATACCAAATACATTGATCTAATTGATCAAACCTATTATTTTCCCCAAGAAGAATTTAATTTAGACGGAGAGCATTTACGGTTTCACGGCATCCCCTTGAACGAGTTGGTGCAGCAATATGGTAGTCCGTTAAAATTCACTTATTTACCTAAAATTTCAGAGAATATTTTAAGAGCCAAAAATTGGTTCGCCAATGCCATAGAGAAGAATAATTACAAGGGTAAATACCATTATTGTTATTGTACCAAAAGCTCGCATTTTCAGCATGTAATGCATGAGGCTTTAAAGAACAATATTCATATGGAAACCTCTTCGGCCTTCGATATTAATATTATTGAAAAATTAAAGGAAGATGGCAAACTAAATGATCAAACCTATGTAATCTGTAACGGTTTTAAACGTGAAAAATACATAGATAATATTGCTCGTTTAATCAATAACGGGCATCAGAACTGTATTCCTATTATCGACAATTATGAGGAGATAGATTTATTGACCGATGTTATTAACGATACCTTTAAAGTAGGAATCCGTATTGCATCTGAAGAAGAACCAAAATTTGAATTCTATACCTCTCGTTTGGGTATCGGTTACAAGAATATTGTTCCTTTTTACGAAAATCAAATTAAGGACAATGACAAGGTAGAACTTAAAATGCTACACTTTTTCATTAATACCGGTATTCGTGACAATGCCTATTACTGGAACGAGCTTGTAAAGTGTTTAAAAGTGTACGTTCGTTTAAAGAAGATTTGCCCATCATTGGATAGTTTGAATATTGGGGGCGGATTTCCTATTAAAAATTCATTGGCTTTTGAGTACGATTATCAGTATATGATTGATGAGATTCTCAACCAAATTAATATTACCTGTTCTGAGGCAGATGTGCCCGTTCCACATATTTTTACAGAGTTCGGTAGCTTCACGGTAGGTGAGAGTGGTGGTGCCATCTATGAGATATTATATCAGAAGCAACAGAACGATCGTGAGAAATGGAATATGATAGATTCTTCTTTCATAACGACTTTGCCAGATACTTGGGCGATCAACAAAAGGTTTATCATGTTGCCAATTAATCGTTGGAACGATGAATATGAGCGCGTTCTGTTAGGCGGTCTAACCTGTGATAGTGATGATTATTACAATAGTGAGCAGAACATGAACGCTATTTATTTACCAAAGTATAAAAGGGAAAAACCGCTGTACATCGGCTTTTTTAATACAGGTGCGTATCAAGAGACCATTGGTGGGTATGGAGGTTTGCAACATTGTTTAATTCCACAGCCAAAACACATATTGATTGATAAAGACGAAAACGGTAACTTCACTTACAAGCTTTTTAGAGCACAGCAAAAAGCAGAAGATTTATTGAATATTTTAGGTTACGAAATAGATGCGGTCAATCAATAAAAAACTTGTTGGTTAAGACAGGCACAAATCCAATTACAAATAATTAAATTTAAAATAGAATTAAACAACCAATTAACATTAGCTAATATATCATGAGTACATCAAAGAATTATGCGGGTATTTCCGATGAATTCGCCCAATTAGAGAAATCAAAAATTATTTTGATCCCTGTTCCTTATGACGGAACCAGTACATGGGGTAAAGGGGCGGACAAAGGTCCTGATGCTTTTTTGGAAGCTTCAGAAAACATGGAATTGTATGATATTGAAACCGACTCTGAAGTTTACAAACAAGGAATTCATTTAACCGAGCCAATAACGGAGAATAGTACTCCTATGGCCATGGTGAATGAAGTACACAACATTACCAAGGACTTTATTAAACGTAACAAGTTCGTAACCCTTTTTGGTGGTGAACATTCTATATCCATAGGTTCTATACGTGCCTTTAATGAGTGCTTTGATAATTTAACGGTGTTACAGATTGATGCGCATGCAGATCTTAGGGAATCTTATGAAGGTACAAAGTATAACCATGCCTGCGCAGTTTATGAAGCTAGCCAGACCACTAATTTGGTTCAAGTTGGTATTCGCTCTATGGACGCTATAGAAAAAACGGTAATGGATGAGGATAAAACCTTCTTTGCCCATGATATGGTGAATGATGATTATTGGATGGATAAGGTTATCGATAGTATGACGGAAAACGTATTCATAACCTTAGATCTAGATGCCTTTGATCCTTCAATTATGCCCTCTACCGGTACTCCGGAACCTGGTGGTCTGTTTTGGTATGAAACCTTGGAGTTTTTAAAACAGGTTTTTGAAGAAAAGAACGTGGTAGGTTTCGACATTGTTGAGCTTTGTCCCAACGAAAATGATAAATCGTCAGACTTCCTGGCGGCAAAATTATATTACAAAATGCTCAGCTATAAGTTTGCGGGGCAAGATATTGACCAAGAGTATGACAATACTTTTGATGTAGATTATAAAGCAAACACAAATTCAAGATTCGAAGATGACGAAGACTAAAGGTGCGATCACCAATTTTATAGAAAAATACTATTTACATTTTAATGCCGCTGCCTTGGTAGATGCCGCAAAGGGGTATGAAGAGCAGTTGGAGAATGGAGCCAAAATGTTGGTTTCGTTGGCTGGTGCTATGTCCACTGCAGAATTGGGTAAAATCTTTGCGGAGGTTATACGCCAAGATAAGGTGCAGATCATTTCCTGTACCGGTGCAAACCTTGAGGAAGATATCATGAATTTGGTAGCGCATTCTCATTACAAGCGTGTGCCTAATTACAGGGACTTGACTCCGCAAGATGAGTGGGATCTATTGGAAAAAGGACTTAACCGGGTTACGGATACCTGTATACCGGAAGAAGAGGCCTTTAGAAGATTGCAGGAACATATTTTTAAGATTTGGAAAGATGCCGATGATAAAGGGGAGCGTTATTTGCCACATGAATTTATGTACAAAATGTTGCTTTCGGGTGTCTTGGAAGAATATTACGAAATAGACCTTAAGGATTCTTGGATGTACGCTGCCGCAGAAAAGAACCTGCCTATCATTTGCCCAGGTTGGGAAGATAGTACAATGGGTAACATTTTTGCATCGTATGTAATGAAGGGCGAGTTGAAAGCGAGTACCATGAAATCTGGTATCGAGTACATGACCTTCTTGGCAGATTGGTATACTGAAAATTCTGAAAATGGTATTGGTTTCTTCCAAATTGGTGGTGGTATCGCGGGCGATTTCCCTATCTGTGTAGTGCCTATGCTATATCAAGATATGGAACGAACCGACACTCCGTTCTGGAGCTATTTCTGCCAGATTAGCGACAGTACCACTAGTTATGGTTCGTACTCTGGTGCAGTGCCAAACGAGAAAATTACCTGGGGAAAATTAGATATCAATACACCCAAATATATTATTGAAAGCGATGCGACGATTGTTGCACCATTAATTTTTGCTTACCTATTAGATATGTAATTATGGACAAGAACGCACACTTAAAAAGAGTAATCGTGGACTTTAAAAAGTTGACGCCAGAGGTTTTAAAACTGTTGGTAGATAGATATCCAGATGGGTATGACGACCGTAATATTATCTCCTTTAGAAATGCCCAAGGAGAACGTATTGAAGCGGTTGAGGTGTTAACCGAGGACACCAAGTATTTGGTTAAAATCAGTGCCAAACTTGAGTATACTATGGAGAATTATGATGAAGATGATTATGAAGATTTTGACGATGATGATCCAACGGCGGTAGTGGAGCCAGATCCTGAGGATATGGTAGATGGTGATGACGATTAGGTTTTAGAACCTTTCACGTGTTTATAAACAAATACAAATAATAATTCCGGTTTGCATCTAGTAAGCCGGAAAATAATTATCACACAAAAATTAAACTAAATATCGCTGTGCTTACAACGGATACATGAAAATTGACGAAATTGAAAATATTGAATTAAAGTTTTTAACTATTGATGATTATCAAGAGTTAAAAACTGCTATGATTTCTGCCTACACCAATATGCCTGGCTCTTATTGGAAAGAGAAACATATTAAATCTTTGATTGAAAAATTTCCTGAAGGTCAGGTCGTAATTAAGATCAATGGCCAACTGGCAGGTGTAGCTTTATCAATTGTGGTAGATTATGACGCATTTGATGATACCCATACCTACGAGCAAATTACAGGCAAGTATTCTTTTGACACCCATGATAATGAGGGCGATGTGCTTTATGGTATCGAAGTATTTATAAAACCCAGTTTTAGGGGGTTGCGTTTAGGTCGTCGTTTGTACGATTATAGAAAAGAACTTTGTGAAAAGTTGAACTTAAAGAGTATTGTTTTTGGCGGTCGTATGCCTAATTATCATGCCTACGCATCAGAATTATCTCCAAAAGAATATATAGATAAGGTTCGTAGAAAAGAAATTCAAGATCCGGTTCTCAACTTTCAAATTAGTAATGACTTTCATCCTGCAAAAGTGATGAAAGGGTATTTAGATGGTGATAAGGCTTCTCAAGATTTCGCTATTTTGATGGAGTGGGATAACATCTATTATCAAAAGCCTTCTAAAAAAGCGGCAACAAAGAAAACAGTAATTAGATTAGGGTTGATCCAGTGGCAAATGAGACCTTATAAAGATTTGGACGAGCTATTGGAGCAGGCAGAATATTTTATAGATGCGGTTTCTGGATATCGTTCAGATTTTGCGTTGTTTCCTGAGTTTTTTAATGCCCCTTTAATGGCGGTGAACAATCACATGTCTACACCCGATGCCATTAGGGAACTGGCAAAACATACACAGGCAATAGCCCAAAAATTCTCGGAGTTTTCCATATCCTACAACATCAACATTATTACAGGTAGTATGCCCGAGGTAATCGATGGGCGTTTGTACAATGTAGGTTATTTGTGTAGACGGGATGGAAGCATGGAGCGTTACGAAAAATTGCATGTAACACCAGATGAAGCCAAAGTTTGGGGTATGCAAGGGGGTAACCAATTAAAGGCTTTTGATACCGATTGTGGTAAAATAGGCGTGTTGGTTTGCTACGACTCAGAATTTCCGGAATTAAGTCGTTTATTGGCAGATGAGGGTATGGATATTTTGTTCGTTCCCTTTTTGACCGATACCCAGAACGGATACTCAAGAGTTCGTCATTGTGCTCAGGCAAGGGCAATAGAAAATGAATGTTACGTAGCTATTGCCGGTAGTGTGGGTAACTTGCCCAATGTACAGAATATGGATATTCAGTTTGCACAATCTATGGTGTTTACACCGTGTGATTTTTCATTCCCCACTAACGGAGTTAAGGCAGAGGCAACACCGAATACAGAAATGATCTTAATTGCTGATGTCGATATTAGTTTGCTTCGAGAATTGAATCAATTTGGTGCGGTACGTAATCTTCGCGATAGAAGAATAGATTTATTTGAGTTAAAAAAGAAATAAGAAAGCCCCTATATTTAGGGGTCTAAAACAAACAAAATTGGATAATTTAAAGATAGTAGGTAGTGAAGAGTGGTGTGTGTTCAATGACCTGGGTATCCCGGCAATTAAAGCTAGGGTAGATTCTGGGGCAAAAACATCTTCCATACAAGCTACTAATTTAAAGATTGTAACGAAAAACGGACAAGAATGGGTGAAATTTGAGGTTAGTCCGCTTCAAGAAAACCGTAGTATTGCCATTGAATGCCAAGCACGTTTGGTTGCCCGCCGTATGGTTAAAAGTTCATCTGGTATTTCAGAAGAGCGCTTGGTGATTAAAACACCGGTAACTATTGGTGAAGATACTTTTGATATTGAATTGACTCTTGCCAATAGAGATACAATGGAGTTTCGTATGCTATTGGGTAGAGAGGCCTTAAACGAACGTTACGTTGTAAATCCTGCTGTAAATTATCAGCTTAAATCATTTGAAGATAGCGACGTTAATTCATTGTATGCTCCTTATTTTAAGGAGAAAACAGGATTAAAAATTGCGCTTTTAGCCAGTAATCCTAATTTATATAGCAATAAAAGAATCATGGAGGCTGCGGAGGCTAGAGGGCATGAAATACATTTTCTAAATGTAGAACAGGCCTATATGAAGCTCGATGCTCATTCACCCGAAATAAGATATAGAGGTGGTATTATCTTAAAGGATTATGATGCCGTAATACCAAGAATTAAACCATCGGTTACGTTTTATGGCTGCGCGTTAATTCGTCAGTTCAATAACTTGGGAGTGTACTGCCAAAATTCTGCAGAAGCTATTACGCAGTCTAGAGATAAGTTGTTCGCCTCTCAATTATTCTCCAATCATGATATTCATATTCCAATTACAGGCTTTGCTAAATCACCCATGGATACCAAAGATTTGATTAAAATGGTGAACGGAGCACCACTGATCATTAAACTTTTGGAAAGTACCCAAGGTAAAGGAGTTGTACTGGCGGAAACCAATAAGGCGGCAGAAAGTGTTATCAATGCCTTTAAGAGTGTTAATACCAACATTTTGGTACAAGAGTTCATCAAAGAAGCAAACGGACAAGATATTCGTTGTTTTGTGGTGAACGGTAAAGTAGTGGCCAGTATGCAGCGCCAAGCCCAGAAAGGAGAGTTTAGGGCCAATATTCACCAAGGTGGTAAGGCTTCCATTATTAAAATTACTGCGGACGAGAAAAAGCTGGCGTTAAAAGCCGCTAAGGTATTGAACCTTGCCGTTGCAGGTGTAGATATTATTCGCTCTAACAAAGGACCGTTATTATTAGAAGTTAACTCTTCACCGGGACTAGAAGGTATTGAAAATGCTACGGGTAAAGACATTGCCAACGCTATGATAATGGCCATTGAAAAGCGATTGAAGTTTATCAATTAAGTCCTGATTTTATAATATGAAGCTTCTTGATTTTACTTTTAAATCAAGAAGCTTTGTTATTTTATAAAGTAACATTAATGTAAAAAGTCGACTTATGATATAAAGAGTTTTAAAATTTTTACTGTAATTCTTTTAATACGTTATCATTCTTTATGTGAGGAAACGATAATTTTTCCATTTGATAAACTTGAAATTCCTACAGAAATAGTCAAAATGCTGAGCGATCAAGGTGTGAATTTAGAATCACCCAGTACACACACAAATAAAATAGTGGATAACACTAACACAATTTGAAACTAGATTTGATTTTTCTAATGGCGTTTTTTACAGACGATTCTCAAATGTAGTAGGTGATAGAACAACTGTTTATTTTCTGCTAAATAATTAATTCATTTTTCTTGTGCTAGTCTAATACTTGTTCAGGATAACGAAATACTTTTTGTATGTCCGTGCCCGTTGTTAGCCAAATTTTTTAGTAAAAAACTGTCACCAAAAATCCGTAATTGATAAAATCAAGAGTGCGAAATTAGCATTGTGATATTTCTGTTTTATAAAGGAATGAAATCTGTTAAAGCGATTTGTTTTTTTAATACATTCAGTCTTAACAAAATGATTATTATGTAGTTAAGTTTTGTATGAAGATGATTTTAAGGGTATGCCCCAACCAAGATATTACCCTCTAGAGTCGAATTAAATAAGTCAATAACTAAAAAACAATATCGTATGAAACCTTTTCAAAGACCTTCTAAGCAAAGCGAAAGCCAACACCTATTTTTTCAAAGACCTCTTAATCGTTCAGTAGATAATGTGATAACCAAGCAAAACTGTTACCTTTTCGGTATAGAGGAGCCGCAGAACACATTTAAACGACAATATTTTTAGGGTTTTAAATAAACCAAATGGTCGTAAGCCATCTGCGAAGTTGGCAACATAAATTTTGAACACATGATAGGTCCCTTCTTTTGAAGGGACTTTTTGTTAATGTTGGTCTAGTCTTTCGGCTACACTCAAGTCAACTAAAGGGAATAGCTTCTAAAGCAATACCTTTAAAACCAAAACTTTAATTGGAGCATATGTTTTGATTCCAAGTGCAAATTCCCTCAGGTAAAGTGCTTGCAAAGGTAGATTCCACCTAAATTTCTACTTATCCATGTTATCCAAATTTTCCAACATTGCTTTAGTCGTTTTTTCAAGGTCAAATTCTGCTTGCCAATTCCAATCTTGTTGCGCTTTGCTATCGTCAATACTACTTGGCCACGAATTAGCGATCTCTTGTCTAAAATCTGGTTCGTAGGCTATTTTAAATTCAGGAATTACGGCTTTAATACTTTCCGCCATTTCCTTTGGCGTAAAACTCATAGCTGCCAAATTATAAGCAGAACGTTCTTTAATATGCTCTGAAGGTGCTTCCATAACCTGCAAAGTGGCACGTATGGCATCGTCCATGAACATCATGGGTAATTTGGTATCCTCTTCTAAAAAGCAAGTGTATGACTTTTCCGTAAGTGCTTTATGATAAATTTCAACGGCATAATCCGTGGTGCCGCCACCGGGCATGGTTTTCCAACTAATTAGGCCTGGGTAACGTATACTTCTTACATCAACATTGAACTTGTTGAAATAATATTCACACCAACGTTCACCACTCTGCTTACTTATTCCGTAAACCGTACTTGGTTCCATAATGGTGTTTTGCGGAGTGTCGTTCTTGGGTGTATTAGGACCAAAAACGGCAATACTTGACGGCCAGAAAATTTTATCTATTTTTTTGTCCTTCGCCAAATTCAATACATTAAAAAGCGTGTTCATATTCAAATTCCAAGCACGCATGGGGAATTTTTCTGCGGTAGCGCTCAACATGGCCGCCATTAAATACACCTCGGAAATTTCATAATAGGCAATGACCTCTTCCAAGGCATCATAATTGGTAGCGTCTAAAATTTCAAATGGTCCAGATTGCATTAATTCATCGTTACCTTCTCTTATATCACTGGCTATAACATGTTCACAGCCATGTTTTTCCCTTAATGTATAGGTAAGTTCTGTTCCTATTTGGCCACATGCACCAATAATTAATATATATTTTGACATTTAAATATGCGTTAAATGAATTGCTGGATAAAGATACCTTTTCTTAAAATTTGTACATTCGCTTATGCCTAAAATATTACTTTTTTTAATTGTCTTGGTCTTTATAGCATCCTGTAAAGATCCCGTTTCTGAAACAGTGGAAGCGCAAGGTACCGGTTGGGAAATTGTTGTGGACAGCCTTCCTGTAAAAAGTTCGGTGAATTCTAAAGCGGAACTTTTGTTAAAAGATTGGAAGGAATATACGTCCGTTGAACGCAGTTTTGATAAATTATACAATACGGAGTTCAGAGAGGATTTTGTACTTATTTTGGAAGAGTTGATCGAGAATCAAAAGAAAATGGAAGACAGTGTTTATCCGTCTGCATTTGATATACCTCAAATTAAAAGCAGACAAAAGGTGTTCAAGACTTTTATTTTAAAAACAAAGGGAGATTTGGAGTATCGTCAAAATCCAAAGGAATCCATTATACAAATGATCGTTGCCTTTAATAATTTACGAAATCAGTTTAATGTGGTCGTGAACAATACCCTTCTGGAAGAATTACGTGCAAATGAAGAAAATTAAGCTACTTTTTATTTTATTGTCTACGGTCATGTTTGCCCAAAACAATGGGGAAAAGGAAATTGCACGCGCACTTGATGATTGGCATAATGCCGCAGCAACGGCAAATTTTGATGCTTACTTTAAATTGATGACCAAAGATGCGGTCTTTATAGGAACAGATGCTGGCGAAAATTGGCAAAGAGCGGAGTTTATGGCTTATGCCAAGCCCCATTTTGATAAGGGCAGGGCTTGGAACTTTACAGCCGTAGAACGTAATATTTATGTTAGCAAAACCAATGATATTGCCTGGTTCGATGAATTATTGGATACACAGATGAAAATCTGTCGCGGATCAGGTATTTTGAAGAAAGAGGGCGGACAATGGAAAATAGCACATTATGTACTTTCTATAGCCGTACCCAATGAGTATGTAGATACGTTGGTTGGTATAAAGAAGGAAAAGGATAGTCTTCTTTTAATTGAGTTAAAATCTAATTACTAAAAAAGGCGAACCTTTTTGGTTCGCCTTTTCCAATATTAAATAAGCTGTTTATTCTTTTTTATCCGCAGGAGCATCCTTTCTAGATGTTAATGCTTGTTTACTTAAACTTGCCAGATTAAAGTTGGGGTCAAGCGCCAAAGCTTGGTTCATAGTGGCAATAGCTTCGTCAATATTATTCTTATCCATATTATATTGAATAAGGCCTTTTATATGTAAAAAAGCGGCTTTTAAAGAAACTTCATAAGGTTGTTGACGCTCATAGAATGCATATTTCATATCGTCTTTTGCGTTTGCAAGGCCATACTCAACATGCTCCATGGCACCGGCATTATCTCCTAATTGTACTTTAAGGTCTGCCAATTCATAAGCTAGATAAGCGTTTGGATCTCTTTGATTTAAAATTTCAAATTGTTCTAATGAACGTTTTGGTTGGTTAAGGGCTTTTAGCGATATGGCCTTAACCTGAACTGCTAAATCAGAATCGGTTTCAATTTTTTCTATACCTATGGTATTCAATGCCTGTAAATGCTGATTGTCATTGGCATAGATATAGGCCAAGGTATCCATTCTTTCTTTGGACGGAGCTATGACATTAAGGTGTGTAAGAGCATTGATAACACCATCAATATCTCCTTGCAGACGCATTTGGTCATAAAATGCTTCATAGTGTTTTTGTAACTCTGTCTTGGTCTGTGCACTGGCATAACTGCCGGTAAACAATATTGCCATTAACAATATTAAAGCTGTTTTTTTCATCTGTCTAGATTCTTTTTAAGGTGCGCTAAACTATTAAAATTATTTGTATCCTCCTGTTAAGGAAAGCTTTAAATGGCCTTAAATAAAAAAGGCGCTTATATAAGCGCCTTTCAAATCTTATGTATTACATTTTTAAACCAGTTCCATACCTTTTTGTTTGGTACTGAACATTTTTAATAATTGAGAATAGAACCCAACACTTTTATTATCTTGATCGATACAGGTCGTCAAAAAATTTCTCAAGTTTTTAAATAGTAAATTGGTGTAAATAGTGGGTAGGTAGGTATTTACCTGTTTTGGATCATACACACTATCATCCTGAATTACTTCCATTTGAATTCTATGACGATGATAATCAATGGTTACGTTCGTTGCATTGTAGTATTTTTTTAACAATACAATATGTAATTGCTGGTATTTTTTTGATGCTGCAGGATTTTTACAGCTTTGGGAGATAAGTTTCTCTAATTCAAATAAAACCCTCTCCCTTAATTTCGACTTTTCCATAACATTTTGGTTTTTAATTGAATAGTAAAGTTATGTCATACATCGATAACTCGTTGTAAATCAATAATATATTAACGTTATATCACCGCTTTTGTTGTGAACTATTAAATAGGTGTGGTCAAGATTCAATTTATCGTTGTGAGAAAATCATAATTCTTAATAAGAAAAATACTACAAGTTTTTATTTTTTTATACTTTTTTTGGTTGGTATCGCTATAATGCGGAATTGGAAGGTTACGCTTAATTGCTTCATTTGTATAATACTGTTTTTTTGTAGGATGTTCTGGATAGACCGCATTGATTACATCGCCAAAATGATTGTTTTCAATTATGGATGCTATGATTCCTATGCAATCGTCTAAATGAATTAAATTAACAGGGGCGCTACCACCCTCAAGGTTTTCCTTGCCGGCCAACATACTGATCGGATGCCTATTTGGACCGATCAAACCTCCAAAACGTATTATGGTAGTGCTAAAGGAGCAATCTTCTTTAAAGAGATTTTCTGATTGTACCAATTGCTTGCCAGAAAGGGTGCTGGGTACCGGTACTGTTTTTTCGTTGACTGTTCCTTCTGCATCTCCATATACGGCAGTACTGCTTATAAAAAGAATGTTCTTTATCGTAGCGTTTTTTAACGCCTTTTTTAATAATTGCATTTTGGCGATATAACTTTCTTTAGGGCCTTTTCCCCTCAATTTTGGAGGAATGTCAATAATTAATATTGAAATTGCTTGCAAAAATTCGTCAATAGGTCCTTGAACCTCGTTTTCTGTCAAAGTAATATGATAGGCCTCAATCCCCTTTTCCCTTAGAAGAGGTATTTTTTCTTTGGATGTAGTGGTGCCTTTGACACTATAACCTTGTTCTATTAAACTTGTTCCCAATGGCAGGCCCAGCCAGCCACAACCTAAAATACCGATATACTTAGTCAAATTTTAATTTTTGAATGGTTACTATAGCATCGTTCAAAACAAAAGGCATTGGTATTAAATGAGCGGGTCTTTTTGGAATGGTAAACCGATCGTTATTTAATAGATCATTGGATGCTTCATAAACCGTTAATTCTAGCTTTTCAAATTCAGGAAGGGTCAAATCCAATTCTGTATACGTTATGTCACTAATGTAATGGGTTACCAGTCTATTGTTTTTGCTATTCTTTAAATAATACTCGGACAGTGGTACGCCGTTGACCTCTGCACTTAAAACTTCAGCATTGTTCCTAAAAATTTCCAACCTGTTTATAGGTCTTTGAGGAGTCATACATATTCTTAAGTTACGTACTCCGTTGATAACGGTATCTCGTTGTATATCTATCTGTAACGGTTCAATTTCCTTTATGTCCGCTTTCTGTGTAAAGGTAAAACCAGAGCCATATTTACTACTAATGGTATTTTTAGTCAAAATACTATCTGCCGTATTGGCTTGTGTTATATACTGTTTTGTCCATGTAGATGGTACATGTTCGTAAGTTGCCCACATGGCCTGGTTTTCATCGGTATTAAGGACATATAACAAGCTAGTGGGTTTTGGGTTTTCTTGTGTAAAACCAGAATTCATATGTGCCGAAACCAAAAACCCCGTACCCAGCAAAAAGCACAAAAATGCCAATGCCGCTTTTTTGCGGTATCTGGTAAATAAGGGCAATAACAAGAAAAAGGTAAGGGTGACCAGCAATGTGGTTGCAATCATCATTTTAAGCCCAAGACCTATAGGAAACATTTTTATAAATGGGGAAAAAATAAAAAGGGCGGGTAACCCCAAAAAAACCAATAAATAGGAATTAGGATTCTTTTGGTTAATATGAATATATAGGGCTACTAGAACGCTATACACCGGTACCATAAAAAAGGCCGCTCCTTTTAAATAAAAGGCAATAAAAGCGCAGAGTACCAACCAAATAAAAATTGGCGCTATTAACAGATTGGCGGTTTTTACGACCTTGAACTTATGGTAGGCATAGAAACAAATTCCTACGGAGAAGAATGTAAATGCCATGATGTAAGCATGGCCATTGTAGGTAAAGCCATGCAACATATCTTTATAGCTAGGGTATAACCATTTTAAAAAAGACCAACTATAAAAACCTACCAAACCATTAATGATAATGGTAAAAAGCAAGGGTATCCATCCTTTAAAAATATCCTTAACATTCAGAACCCTCTTTTTGAATCCTAAAACTAGAAGCAAAGCAAAACAAAGAAACGCCAAGATCAACATGGGCATAATCCACGTAAAAGGATAGGTAACCATTTTAAAAAAGGGCATATTAAAGTAGACATTATCACTCAAACTTTTAATATTGGTTAAATCTGCGTTGCTAAAGTGCAGCAATAAAGGCATTAGGTAGCTTCCTTGGTGAGCCAACGTATTCCTATCCAAACGTTCATAATTGTCCATTACCGTATGATAATCATAATGGTCATCTATAAATGCAAAATTAAATCCCTCTATGTCCGCATTTTCCCTAAATACGGTTAGGTCCGTATCATTGGGCAACATTTTATAAATACTGTAAACCAAAGAATTTGCTACAGGAAATTCTGGATTGGCCGCTATAAATTGCGTAATCATATTACGGTTACCCCTATTGGTTTCCATAAGCATATAGCTAGGACCTCCACTGCCACGGGCCTCAAAATTTAATACCAGGCCAACACCCTTTAACCACTCATGCCTATCTACAAAAAGTTGGGCCCCGTTTAACCCTAGTTCCTCAGCATCTGAAATTAAAATAATGATATCGTTCTTAGGCTGTGGATTGGTTTTTAAATAAGCACGTATACCTTCTAAAATAGTTGCTACCCCACTTGCAGCATCACTTGCACCTAAGGCAGAATGAGGATTACTGTCATAATGGCTCAATAAAAGCAATGCCTTACCCTTTCCACTTCCTTTGATTCTTGCGAGTATATTTTCCGCTTTACTAAGATTGGACCAATCACCAGCGGTATACCCTTCTTGAACTGTGGTTTTAAGTCCTAGTGCATTTAGTTGGGAGATGATGTAATCTTGAGCTTTTTTATGTCCTGCAAAACCCACACTATGGGGTTCTTGGGAGAGTTGTTCTACATGTATCAACGCCCTATCTGTTGAAAAGGTGGTTTGGGGCGCTTCCGCATCCGTTTTATATTGTGGCAAAAGTGAACGAAAACTCCAATAAATTGCAAGTACAATAAGTAGTAAGGTTAGTATGGTCGGTGTTTTTCTCATAATTATGGTATTCTTCTTTAAAGGCACAAATTATTAAAAATTATATTGTTTAAATCGATTATTTTTAGTAAATGTCAAATATTTTATTATCTTTATTAATCAACCTTTAAATAAAATGTTATGGGAATCAAAAGCTTTCAAGGTGTTAGAAAGGTGTTCAAAAAAGAATTTGAGGCCCCAATTTTGGTGGCCGATTACATGACCACAAAGTTAATTACTTTTTCTCCAGATGATTCTATTTTAGCGGTTATGGAGAAATTTGCCAAACATCATATTTCCGGTGGACCTGTTTTGGACAATAATGGCTTTTTAGTGGGTATCATCTCCGAAGCCGATTGTATGAAGCAAATTTCTGAAAGTCGCTATTTCAATCAGCCAATATTGGATAAAAGCGTTGAAAAATTTATGACCAAAACTGTGGAGACGATACCGCATGATATATCCATTTTTGATGCCGCAGGTATTTTTGCCCAGCACAACAGAAGAAGATTACCGGTAATGAAAAATGGTATTTTAGTTGGACAAATAAGTAGAAAGGATGTTGTAATAGCTGCTTTAAAATTAAGTGGGCATAATTGGAAATAAATATTGCTGAGTGGCAAGTAGAAAGTAAGAAGTATGAAGTACAGAGTATAAAGTATAAAGTTAGTTAATAAAAAAAGTCTCCTTTTAAGGAGACTTTTTTTATGCCTTTTAACAGCCAACAGCCAACAGCCAACAGCCAACAGCCAACAGCCAACAGCCAACAGCCAACAGCCAACAGCCAACAGCCAACAGCCAACAGCCAACAGCCAACAGCCAACAGCCAACAGCCAACAGCCAACAGCCAACAGCCAACAGCCAACAGCCAACAGCCAACAGCCAACAGCCAACAGCCAACAGTTATTCCCGTTTTACGATCATGTAATAGTCATTGTCTAATGGTAAATATCCTAAATCATAGAGAAAATAATAGGTAGTGCCTTTTTTGGTGGTGTATAAATTGGTTACATAATCAAAATCAAAGCCTTTGTTTATTAGACGTGTTCTGGTAGTTTTCGTCTTACCATCAGTTAGTTTGTAACTGTCCAAAATTTTATAATTCTTGCGTAACCTGTTGTTAATATTTCTAATTAAATTTTTACTTTCTGGGTTTACCTTGTTGTTATATGCGTTGCGACAATAATCATTACAGAATTTTTTGTCTATTCTGCCAAAAACCTCCTTGCCACATTCTAAACATTGCTTCTTCATCTATTGCCTATGGTAATTAAATTTTACCTCATTTGAACTGCCGTCGCCTTCACCTATTTCTACGTACATATTTATTTCTTTCTCGGAAATGTATTCAATGGTGAAATCATCAAAATAAAAACGGTCTTCTTCCATTTTAACCAATTTAAAATCTACTGTCTCATTTTTTTCTTCCCAACCGTTTAAGTCAGGGTCAAAATGTTTTAGTTGAAGTAGTAAAGTGCCTTCCGTTTCAATAATATGGCCAAATTCATAAAAACCTACTTTGCCATCAGCAATTAAACGAAAAGAAAACATCATGGAACCATCTTGTGGCGCACTCCATATTTCTTCTACAATGCCACCAAAGGCTTCGCCTTTCCAATGTCCTGCCAACCATGATAAGGAATTAATATCAACATCTGGACTCGTCATTCCTTCTTCAAAAGAAAGTGTGTTTTGTGCTTGTAGTAAACACATTGACGATAGTAAAAAAAGCAGTAAAAATTTCATGTTCCAGTATTTGTAACAAGATACAAATTAAACGTTTACAAATATTTAGCTTTTCTTTTCGTAGAATTCTATGGGTAAGTCGTCCGGATCGGCAATAAAGGTAAATCGTTTGTTGGTAAACTCATCTATTCTTATTGGCTCTGCAATGACATTATTTTTTTTGCAATGCGAAATAATCATTTCTATATCATCTACCTCAAAGGCCAAATGACGGAGTCCACATGCTTCTGGCCTTGATGGTCTTTTTGGCGGATCGGGAAAAGAAAACAACTCTATAATATATACTCCATTTAATGCTAGATCCAATTTATATGAACGTCGCTCTTCGCGATACACCTCACGTATAATTTCTAACCCCAAGACTTCCGTATAGAATTTTTTAGAAACTTCATAATCTGAGCAAATGATAGCGGTATGGTGTACTTTGTTCATTACTTTAATTTAATCCCTTTGAAGTTGATATGTGGTAGCTATTTTTGAATGTCTAGTTGTTCCCTATTCTCATACAACTCAATTGCTTTCAAATAATTCATTGCTCCCATCATTGTCATGTCATTTACAAAACCATCTAATTCTGGGTGATTTACTTTTATCCAATTGACTAAAGAATTTTTCTGTTGATTCCATGCTGTCCAATTAACATCAATGTAATCTAGCTCTTCAAGTTTTGTTATTTTGCCTGATACAAAACAGACTTTAATGTTCAGTTTTAACGGGTTATTCTTTAGAAATCCATTACGAATATTCTTTTGACTGATGGTTGCAATAAGGTTATTGTTTTCTTCAGTCAATTGAAGTAGATCATACGTTGGTTTGAAAATGGAATCCCATTTATAGAATTCCTTAAAACTTGTCTTGTTGAGAGGCGTTACAAAATCACCGGAAACAATGGTAATGCTGTCATGAATAACAGTTTTTATTTTGTCGAAATCGCCAGAATCAAAAGCGTTATAGTATTCAGCTACAGTCTCTTTATTGCTTAACTTCTTACTGCCGCAAGCGGTAAATAGACTTAGTGCTATTAAAATAATTAAGGTGTTTCTCATGATGTTTTTAGTTTAACAATTTTATCAGCTCTTTAATCTTTACCGCCTTCTCAAAATGGTCCAATTTGTTTTCTAAAATCCACCATTGGGCTACTTCCATTAAAAGCTTTGGATTGTCATTCTTGTTCTTGAAAAATGCATAGAACGATAGTCCCACTTTTTCTCCCTTCGCGGCAATTTTGGCATCACAAACTTGAATAATCTTTAATTTCATTTCGTTGTTCATAACACTATTTCAAAATCTTTAATTTGTGTTTTTGTAATAACCCCGATAAATTATCTTTTGAAAATATGGCTCCTGCCATAGTGTTATTGTCCGGATTAATACTGAAATTTAATGCGGTACTTAAATCTGCTTTTTCAAGATTGGTTCTTGAGAAAATAGCACGTTCCAAATCACACTCATCAAACTTCGATTTACTTAAATCGCAATCGCCAAAATCTACTTCTTCCATTTTGCAAGACATGAAGACTTGACCCACTAGCTTTAAATCGGTAAAAACGGAGAAACTTAAATTGCAGTCAAAAAAAGAAAAATCCATCAAAAAAGTATTGCAGGTATTAAAACCAAGCCCTATAAGTTTACAATGCGAAAATTTCACCTCCTTAAAGGTTGTATTTACAATATTCGCATTGCTTAAATTACAATCTATGAACTCACACTCTAAAAAGGTTTGGTTGTCAAGGTATCCTTTAGAAAAATCGCAACTTTCAAAGGTGCAATTCTCATATTCGGCTCTTGCTAACCGGTTTTCTGTATACTTTTGTCCTTTAAAAGTTTGATCTAGTATTAATTTCTCCAACTCCGTTTTAGTTTTGTTTTTGCGGTAATATAATTGCTGGAATGTTCAGACTTTGAAACATTGTGTTATATGCTTTCATTTCAGTATTGATAATGGCATTATGCTCTGTTTTAAAAGTGTTCCAAGTAGCCAATAGATCTCGTAATCTTTCTTTGGCACCTGCCGTAACCTTGGGTTCCGCTACATCTATGTATCCTCTCAAGTTCAATAATTGAGCATTTAGTTTATTTTCAAAATTAATAACATCTTGAAAGGTTTTTTGATTGGGTTGAATAAGATGCTCTTCCCAAGCGGTAATACGCTTGATCAATGAATCGCCCTGTTTCAATAGCGCCTCAGCTTTTGAGTTGTCTTCAAGTAATTGGCTATATTGTTTTAACTGCGATTTTGCAGATTGCATATCATTTACCGCATTATGTATTTCAACTACGGTAGACTCTATGGTTTTTAACATGTTTTGTTGCTCTTCATAGTCTGCCATGCTAGCCTTAACCTTAGGCAGCGGTAAAATGGTAACCATGGTTTCTGCCGTTTGATCGCCTAAAGTTAACCTTAGCTTATAATCGCCTGGCCCAACGAAAGAGCCATCTAATCCGCCCAGTACAAATACCTTATTTACGGCAGGTAAAGGGTCTCTTTTAAAATCCCAGGTAAAACGATTATACCCTTTTTTAGAAGCTAGAATGGCTGGCTTTGATGGTCCTCCTGGCCACGATTTAAATTTTTTATCTTTTTGGTTGGTTATGGTTCTAATTACCTCACCGTCTTTTAGCACTTCCAGTTTTAACTCTGTGCTGTCTTGAGCTTCACTTAAGTAATAATCAAAAGTAACCCCGCTCTTCGGATTACTGCCTAGTCCGGATACGGGCTTTTCGCTATATCCTCCTATAAACAAATACGTGTCTTTTGGTTTAAAAATATTTAATGCTTGTTTTGGTATGGTCGCATTTTGCAATGCTGCTAAATCATCTAAAATCCAGAATGCCCGACCGGCAGTTGCCGCTACCAAATCATTATCTTGAATGATAAGGTCGTTAATCGGAGTCAAGGGCAAGTTTAGTTGTAATGGTTGCCAGTACATACCATCATCCAAAGAAATAAACATACCTGTTTCCGTGCCTGCATAAAGTAGACCTTTCACCTTTTTATCTTCACGAACCACTCTGGTAAAGGTATTGTCGCCCGTTATACCGTTCGTAATTTTTGTCCATGTTGCTCCGTAGTCCGTAGTCTTGTAAATGTAGTTCTCAAAATCCATCGATTTGTAGCGCATTAACACTATGTAGGCAGTGGCAGGATCATGCGGAGATACTTCAATGCTATTAATGATACCGTCTTTAGCATCTGCTGGAGTAACATTTGTCCAATTTTCACCACCATCTTTGGTTATATGTACCAGCCCATCGTCACTACCTGACCAAATGACGCCTTCTTCATGTGGAGACTCGGTTAAATAGGTGAGTGTGTTGTAGATTTCCCCACCTGCGGCTTCATTGGTAAACGGTCTGCCGCCAAGTCCGTGCTTATCTTTTTCGTTTCGGGTCAAATCCGAACTAATAACCGACCAGCTTTGACCTTCGTCCGTAGACTTAAAAACTACGTTACCACCATGGTAAATGGTTTTTCTATCGTGTGGCGATGTAATAATGGGTGCATTCCAATTATAGCGATACTTCGCATTTTCGGGAGATATACTTAAACCCAGTTCTGGGTATTCCTTTATGGGTTTAGATTCTTTGGTGTCCGCATCCCATTTATCAATATTTCCTTGATAGGTACCGCCATAAATTAATTTTGGATTATCTGGATCAAAAGCTAAAAAAGCACTTTCACCACCGGCAACGGCATACCAATCTTTCCAGTCTATACCACGGTCATTTGTTCTAGAGGCAATTGCAACGGTAGAATTATCTTGCTGACCGCCATAAACGTTATAAGGCACCAAATTATCTGTAATTACCCTGTAGAACTGTGCCGTATTTTGATTCTCTTGCGTACTCCAGCTTTTACCTCCATTATTGGAAACATTAGAGCCGCCATCGTTAGAATTTACCATGCGTTGGTTGTTTAATGGATCAATCCATAAATCGTGGTTGTCACCGTGGGGAGTAGGTAACGGCGTAAATGTTTTTCCACCATCTATAGATTTGGTTACCGGGGCATTAAGCACATATACAATATCTTCATTTTGAGTGTCAGCAAAAATTTCCATGTAATACCAAGAGCGGGCAATGTTTATTCTGTCTTTGTTGATAAGCGTCCATTTTTTACCGGCATCGTCAGAACGGTATACACCGCCTTTTTCTCCTTCCGCCTCGATTACTGCGAAAACACGTTCTGGGTTGGCTCTAGATACAGAGATACCTATTTTACCCATTTCTTTGGGTAAGCCCTCGGTTAATTGCTGCCATGTTTCGCCACTGTCGGTAGATTTGTAGATGCCCGAGTTTTTACCGCCAGATTCCATCGTCCATGGAAAACGCCTGTGTTGCCACATGGCTGCATATAAAATGGTGGGGTTGGTCATATCCATCGTAAGACCAGATGCTCCGGTATTAGTATCTACAAAAAGTACATTTTTCCATGTTTCACCACCATCTACAGATTTATAGATACCTCTTTCAGAAGATGCACCGTATTGAGCCCCCTGTGCCGAAACAAAAACAATATTTGGGTTGGTTGGGTCTATAATGATATCAGAAATATGCCTGGTTTTGTCCAGACCCATATGCTTCCAGGTTTTTCCTCGGTAGATTTGTATACACCGTCTCCCATTGAGGTCATTACACCACGGGCAGCATGTTCGCCCATACCTGCAATTACTATATTAGGGTTGCTTTCCGATACGGAAATGGCACCAACTGTGGCGGTTTTTAAAAATCCGTCAGAAACATTCTTCCAAGTAATTCCGTCATCCGTAGTTTTCCATATTCCTCCACCAACGGTTCCCATATAGTATACCATGGGTTGCCCAACCACACCGGTTGAAGCTACACTTCTACCACCTCTGAACGGACCAATATTTCGCCATTTTAACCCGGTAAAAAGCGAGTCTTTTATGGTGATGGCGGGTTCGGTTATTTTGCTTTTTCTACGTTGAGATTGCATGGCTACCGGTGCCATAATAATAAGCACGAGCAGAAGTCTGATGGTTTTCATGGTGTGGTCTAGTTTGTTGTTGAATAGGGAAGATAACAAAAGCCTTTGTAAAAAGATAGCCGGCAAATTAAATTTGGTAATTCTAATTTTAAGGGTGTAAATTTTATGGTTTTAACCAATATCAATTTCTTAAAATGATAAATTGGTTTTAATGTATGCCGGGTTTCTTTTTTCGATTTAATCTAGTTAAGTTAGAAGGCGCATGACACACCAAACTAGACTTTTAAGACAAGAAATACATACTGAAAAACTAAAGGAATATTTTCCTGACGGAGCAATAAAAACATACCAAAAGGGATATGCCATTAGTTACATTCATAAGAAAGTAAACACCTTTAGGTGGCTTATTGAAGGGAGTATTAATTACTATATTTCATTGGATAGCCCAGAGAGCGATATTTTGGTCTGCCAAAACTCAGAACCATTTTCAACTATTGGCTTAAATGGCTTTAATACACCTAAACGTTTTACCTATAAAGCTACTGTAGCTTCCACAAAAGCGACCTTTTTTGAAATTCCGTTCAAAGAGCTTGATGCATATTTGAAAAAAGGGCATCAGAACGTATTATTAAAAAATATTGGTGCCAAATTATATCATGTATTACGTACCGCATTATTAAAACAAACAGAGCTGCTGAGTCCGGTAAGGTTTCAACCTTTCGTTGAGGATCGTCAATTCTTTATCTCTCCCGTATCGGAGCAAGAAGAAATCGTTTCATTGATGCGGCGTTCCCCGTTTTTAGATTATTTTGAAGAGAAAAGTTTAATGGCATTGGCTGCTTTGGCAGAGCGGCGCGAGTATGAACCCGATGAGGTGTTATATGTGCAAGATGGTTCTAGTAATGGGTTGTTCATTCTTATTCATGGGGAAGTGACCATTAAAAGAATTGAAAACACCATTGAAATTAAACAACGCTCTATTAAAAACTCAGGATTTGTCTTCGGATGGTCTTGTTTGCTGAAGGAGAAAGATATTTGTTCTGCAATTACCAATACAAAAACATCTGCCTATTTTATACCCGAGTGCGATCTAATGAAATTGTTCCAGAAAGATGATGCTTTCGAGGGTCAATTTTATCAACGGTTACTCTGGCTTATGGGTAATCAACTCAATGCTGCTTTTGTTAGATATGTGGGGTTGTTGGGCAAACACAGCTTACAGGCGGTTTATCAATTGATCAAAAACAATAAGTCGCGCTTATTATTGTCCTCACCATTGCACCAAGTACCGCATCTTTTAAAAAGTATGACGACCAAGCAACTTGCTTATGATGCTCTTTTAAGATTATTGAAAAACGGCACGGCATTAGAAAGGCATATAGCCTCATTAAGTTTAGAATTGTTGGGTGAGGATCAAAAGGAGCACGAGTTTGTGAGCGGACTACAGCAGATCTATGAAAATGTTGCAGAAAAGAATAGTGAAGATGTAGAACAGAACAGAAAGGTATGTGCAGAACTCACAACAAAGGTCTTTAAAAACGTACCGTATATTATTGAAGGTTGGGAAAATCTACCGGAGAATACGGGGAATGTTTTTATTTATAACCACCTCATAAATGACCCACATTATACTTTAAACAATAATTTTCAAATTACCCTTGATTCCCATTTTTTAAGTGCTATGGTGCTCTATAAGAAATATGGCGAGCCAGGTATTAGAACGGTGAGAATAGGGCAGGGGCAAGAATACGGACACCAAAATTATTACAACAACCTAGGTTATATCAATGTATATACAAAGGAGTCTGAACAAACTTCAAGCAATAAAAAGGAACAAGCCCGTAGCATATTTTATAGTGAGGCTACTAAACATCTGAAACAAAACTATAATTTGATCATAAGTCCTGAAGGCACATCATATAGAACAGAAGAGTCTCCGGGGCCTTTTAAAATGGGAGCTTTTAAATTAGCCTTGCATACCGAGCCAGAACCTTATGTAGTACCGATAGTTATGGTCAATTTTGATCAAAGAATTGGCAAAAATTTGTATTACTGCGTTATTAAAGAACCTTTTTTATTAAGCGATAAGGTGCCTTCTAAAAGTAATACCGATTTGTTCGCGTTTATGGAGCAATATCAAAAACAGTATTCGAGCTATGTAAAACAAGCCATTGAGAGGGCAGAACAATTGAATGTGTCTTCCTCTGGAACTGATAGCCTTGAGGATCCACCTGCTATTTGGTGCAATGAGATAAAGCGACTTAAAAGACGGGTTTCCAAATTGCCTACACAGGAAAATCTAATTGCCTTTTACGGTAGTTCTTCAGTGCGATTGTGGGTAAATATGAAACGTGATCTTAGTCCGTTCAATGTGGTGAACCTAGGTTTTGGAGGGTCAACTTTTGCATGGTGTATTCATTACTTCGATGAGATCTTTACCGAAGCGAATCCGTCTAAAATTGTGCTTTATGCAGGTGAAAACGATCTTAATGATGGTAAAACACCTCAAGAAGTACTTTCTGGTTGTATGGAATTGGTGGAGTTGATCAAAAATAAGTATCCAGAGGTAGAATTGGCATTGATTAGCCTTAAACCAAGTGTAGAGCGTGAAGCTTTAATTCCGTTGATCATGGAGACCAATTTAATGTTGTCCAAGTATTTTATTTCAGAACTTAATGCCCAATACATAAACGTGTTTGCACAAATGATAACTACGGATAATAGACCAATTCCGGAATTGTATCTTTCTGACGGATTGCATTTAAACAAGCAAGGCTATGCACTGTGGAGTACTGCTATTAAAAAAGCATTACAAGCAGCGGATAGCCTTGAGCTTGAAAATCAAATGTAGATTTTATTCTTAGTCTTGCCCACCTTTTCGTTGTGGCTTTCTTGGTGTTGGCCATTCTCCTTTTTTACCAGACCTGGGATTGATGCCCAAAACTGCTTTTTCACGAGATGTTTTTTCTGGATCTTCACAAGCCATGTAAGTAAGAATTGCAGTTAGGATGGCATTGTTTCTTACATCATCGAAAACAATTTTGTCATACGTATCTAAATTGGTATGCCATGTGTAGTTCCAATAATCCCAACTAAGAGAACTTAGCGAAAATGCAGGTGCACCGGCAGCTACGAATGAGGCGTAGTCAGACCCACCTCTACCAGGTGAACCGGGGAATGTAGTTTCTATTTCATTTTTATAGGTTTCAGGTACAGCTTCTAACCATCGACCTAAATAATCGTATGCATGAAGAAACCCTTGTCCCGACAAACGCACAACGCGACCCGTACCGTTATCTTGGTTAAAAAGGGCTTGAACTCCGTCCACAATTTCTGGATGATCTTCAACAAAAGAGCTAGAACCGTTTAAGCCTTGTTCTTCGCTTCCCCAATGCCCAACTAAAATGGTTCTTTTTGGGTTTGGATATACTTTTTTTAGAATACGCGCGGCTTCTAGCATGGTAATGGTACCTGTACCATTATCGGTTGCTCCTGTGCCGCCATCCCAAGAATCGAAATGGGCAGAAAGTATTACATATTCATCGGGGAACTCGGTTCCCGGTATGGTGGCTATGGTATTGAAAGTGGGCACAACACCTAGGTCTTTAGATTCCGCTACAATTTTTATTTTGGTGTCCTCACCGTGCTCTACCATTCTGTACAGCATTCCGTAGTCCTCCAAAGAAATATCTACTGCGGGAATTTTTTCGGTACCGGCACTGAAAATTTTATTGGCACCAAAACCTTCAGACCATCGCGATTGTGCAATACCTACTGCACCCGCTTTTTCAAATGCGGCATTGATGTTTCTACTGGTGTACCCTGTATTTCGAATATTTTGCCTCCAAATTTTTTCTAAGGAATCGCGTTCGCTTTTCATTTTCTCGAAGGATGCTTTTGTTGCATATTCTTCCCAGTTTTCATCTGGTCTTCCCGTAGGTTGCAACATGCTCACCATTACTATTTTTCCTTTTACATTAGGAAGCCATTTTACAAATGACAATGAATCTGTAAAACTTGGTAGTGTAATTAATGAGGCTGTAACCCCTTTTGAACTAGTACCAGGGTTCCATGCCAATTGAGTAGCGTGCAATGATGCTACACGAGGCGAAACCATATCTACATGGGTAATTCCTCTTTGCCATCCTTTCCACGTTCCCCATTGTTGGTTCTCGGCAGTAATTCCCCATTTTTTGTAGGTGTTGACCGCCCAATCATGGGCACTTTTCATTTCTGGTGTGCCCACCAATCGTGGTCCGTTCAGGTCCATTAATTCGTATGCCAATTGCTCTAATTGGGAGTTTTCAATGCCTTCTTTTTCAATGGCTTTGACAATGTCTTCCGTAGTTTGGGAAAACATAAACGCGGTGCATAACAGGTATGCACTAATGAGTAGTCCTTTTTTCATGTTCAAGTTAGTTTGTTCCTTGAACTAAGGTACTAATTTAATGACGGATGTACGATGTTAAAACTATTTGGTCGCTAAAAATTTGACTAAGCTTTCTTTAATTAAATACTCCCAGCCAGAAACACCACTTTCTCTTTTGAATTCGGGGATGTCTGTCGGGAAATCTTTTATGATTTTACTGGTAACCGTAAGCAGTGTCTGATTTTCTTTTTTAGAAAGCTCAAAGGTAGAGATACTCTCGCCCGGGTATTCATCAAACGTCCACCGATAACTAATTTTTGTGGGGAATTCCACTTCCGTAATTAGCCAATTGTGGGTAAAATTTCGTCCTTCATTGGTTATTAAAAAACGGGTCTGAAAAGATGCTTCCGGCTTAAAATCGGGAATTGCATCAAAATACCATTGTTGCATTTGTTCCACATCTGTCAATGCTTCCCATACTTGCTCCATGGACGCGTTAAAAAGCTGAGTAACGATTATGGGTTCATTGTTTTTCATAAGGCTGTCCTTTTAGCTGTTATCCAGTTCTTTTTTATTGAATACACAATTTTCTATAGGAGCTTCATTACGTAAAATTGCCAAGGTGTTTTTAACCGTCATGGTGCACATTTTAGTATATGTGGTTTTGGTTAAACTACCTAAATGTGCAGTGATCAGTACGTTTTTTAATTGCAGTAACGGGTCATTTTTTGCAGGTGGTTCTTCTATAAGAACATCGGCTGCGAAACCTGCTATTGTTTTATTTTCCAAGGCTTGGAACAATTCCTTTTGGTCTATGATCCCACCTCTGGCAGTATTGATCAATACCGCATTGATTTTCATTTTTGAAAAGGCAGCCGCATCAATTAGCTTTTCTGTTTTAGAGGTCAAGGGTAAGTGAAGACTTATACTATCCGATGTTTTTAAAAGAGTATCCAAATCGACAAAAGTATAGGGGACATCTTCTTTTTTTGAACTCCAGTAAATAACGTTCATACCTAAGGCTGAAGCAATTTTTGCTACTTTTTTACCAATATTTCCCATACCGATAATCCCCAAAGTTTTGCCGTGGGTTTCATCGCCTACATACGAGCCTCGGTCTTGCCATCTGTTTTCTTTGACCATGGTTACGGCATTGTATAAATTACGTTGGAGCATCAATAAAAGGGTAATGGTATGTTCAGCAATGGTGTCGGCATTGGAATTTGGGGCGTTCACCACTTTAATTCCTCTTTTCGTGGCGCTTGATACATCTATATTATCCAAACCAACACCACAGCGAGATATTACTTTTAAATTGGGTAATTGTGCCATAAACGAATCACGTACCTGACCTTTTCCCCGTGTAATAATGGCATCTATCGAGTAATTTTGAATCTGGCTGGTTACCGAGGTTTCATCAAACCCTGTTAAAATATTCATATCCGAAGCTTCCTCTAACATGCTCATGGCATCATCGGCAACGGTTTCCAATAAAAGAATGTTTTTTTTATTCATCGGATTTATGATAAAGGGTAGCATCTTTAGATTTATAGCCACGGAAGTCATTTCTTCCCGAGACATAAATACCTTCTTTAAATAATTCGTCTTCAAATATTTTTGGGTCTATATAATCCCCGGGAACAGACGAAAGTTCAATTAAATTTCCCGATGGGTCACGCACAAACATTTGTATGGCTCCGTCCGGTAATTGACGCACATTGCCCCATGGCTTAATATCAATTACTCCAAGTTCTTTCATTCTAAAAAATAGTGTATTGATATCATCTACCTGAACACAAATATGACCCCTAAATGAATAGGCATCTTCCCATTCCGTCAAGTGTAATTGCTGTTCTTCGTTGAATTTGAAAAATGCGGTAGGGTAGTCAAAAAGAAATGCGGGAATAGCCTCTAAACCCAATTCTTCTTCATAAAACTTACAAGCTTCCTCTAGGTTGCTTACAACCAATGCAACGTGATTTATATGTACTGCCTTCGCCATAATCTATTGTTTAAAATCGTTTACAAAATCCCAATTAGGGGTCAAGCCCAATCCCGGCTTATCAGGTGCAGTGAGCATTCCCTCGTTATCTACGGTAATATGCTCCTCAACCAAATCATACATCATAGGGTTGCCACCTAACGAAAACTCTATTACATTGGCAGAAGGAGAAGCAAAAGCCACTGAAAGTCCCGCCATAAAAGAAAATGCAGAACCCCAACAATGCGGAGCCAATTCTAACTGATAGGTATGTGCCAATTGCGATACGCGCATAGCTTCGGTGATACCACCAATGATAGCACAATCTGGTTGCAATACATCTAAGGCGCGTTCTGCAATTAAATCGCGAACGTCAAAAGCGGTGTATTCACTTTCACCGGCGGCAATGGGTATAAAGGTATTGGCACGTACTTCTGCGGTGCCTATTTTATTATCTGGACTAATAGGTTCTTCAAACCAATATAGGTTACAGTCTTCTACGCCTTTTGTAAATTGTTTGGCTTCTGGCACACTAAAAGTACCGTGGGCATCGGTCATTAATTTTATGTGATCGGGTAAGGCTTCGCGGGCTGCCTTTACACGTTTAATACTTTCGGCAACGGTTTGGTCCATAATACCAACGCGCATTTTTACTCCGCCAAAACCTTTTTCGGTATAGCCCAACAACTGTTCGCCAATGGCATCGGCTTTTGCCCAGCCACCACTGGCATAGGCCGGCATTTTATCTCGACAGCTTCCACCCAATAATTCTACCACAGGTGCACCCAATGCTTTTCCTTTAATGTCCCAAAGGGCGGTGTCGATACCGCTCATGGCAGAAATGGTCAATCCCCTTCTTCCTAAAATCGGAAATTTACGTCCTCTAGAGAGTGAATAATGATCTCTTGTGCCATTGTAAACATGTTCCCAAATTCGAGAAATATTACGGGCATCTTTACCAATTAACTGTGGTTTTAGTTCATTTTCTATGCAACTTACAATTGATGCGCAAGACCCAGAAGAACCTACTGCGGCTTTTGCTTCGCCAAAACCCTGTAACCCGGTATCGGTAGTTACTACGACCAAGGTCATATCAAAATTGGTCAATAGACCGTAATCTGAGAAATGTTGTTTTTCTTTGGGAATAGGGCAGCGTAACCAAAAGGCTTCTATGTTGGTAATTTTCATTAAATAAGTTCTTTAAGGGTGTCAATTGATTTTTTGGTCAGCATGGTATAAAATTCATCGGTTACGGCAGAACTACCGTGGTCTTCCAAGAACTTTTTCTGTTCCGCTGTGAGTCCGTCAGGATTTGTTTCTATGGAATTTGGAAACGGATTTGCGGGTGTTCTATCTAACGGGGAACAAAACTCAACCGACAGTACTTTGTCGTACTCGATTTCTTTAAGCGTAGAAATGATTTTAGACCAGTTTAAATGACCCATACCCGGAGCCATTCTATTATTATCGGCAACATGAAAATTTACCAAACGCTTGCCCACTTTTTTAATGGTGTCGAACATATTAGCTTCTTCTAGATTCATGTGAAAAGTATCTAGGCAAACCCCGCAATTTGGACCCACGGCTTCAGCAAGTGCCAATGCCTGTTCTCCTCTATTGATGAAATAGGTCTCAAATCTGTTGATAGGTTCAATGCCAATTTGCAATCCGTGGTCTTCGGTATATTTGTAAATTTCCTGTATGCCTTCTACAGCCCATTCCCATTCTTCCTCGGGTCTGGCATCGGGTACAATTTTACCTACGGTTGCCGGAACCAGTGATATCACTTTTCCGCCCAATTCATACACCATTTTGGCCACATCCTTAACATATTGAACCGACATTTTTCGTTGTGCCGGGTCTTTTGCAAGTAAATTACGTTGCTCTAGCATAAGGGTAACGGAGCCCCAACATTGTATTCCATAAAGGTTTAATTGCAGCTTTGCTTTTTGGGTGTCATAATTTTCTGGCGCACCTTGTATTTCAAGGTGGGTATAATCTAATTTGTTGATTCTGTTGAGTGTGTGCTCGAGCGATTCGGCACGCATCCAATTATGTATGGCTAATTCCATTGATAGGTAGTGTTGATCGGTTATCCTACAAATTCTATTTTTCTGTGGGCACCATCGCAAAATGGTTTGTTTTCAGATGCGCCACATCTACAAAATCCGGTAATACCGTCTTTAGTGACAATTTCACCGGAAGCCAGTTGTATTTTTAAGTTTCCTTTAATTTTTAACGGACCGTTATTGGCAATACTAATATCGGTGATACAAGGGTCTTTTGATTGGTTTTCTTCCATTGATTTTAATTTGCTTTTTTGAACAAAGTGTTCGTTCAGAAATTTAGAATTTTTAAGGTAGGAAAAAAATGTTTCTTACAGAACATATATAATTACTGAATTGTTAAATATTACTTGTGCATTAATAGTCCTTTCCACTATTTTAAATTGAATCCAGTAGGTTGTATATTTATCCATTAAAAAATATACATCTTACTATGACGGCACAAATGAAGAAGGAGCTAATTTTTGACGAGTGGAACAGGGCCGGACATTTTAAGTTCTTTTCCAAGTTCAATGAACCTTTTTTTGGAGTAACCGTAAAGATAAACTGTGCTAAGGCTTATGATTTTGCAAAAAAATCTGGCAATTCCTTTTTTCTGGTTTATTTACATAAAACCCTAAAAGCGGCCAATAAAATACACCCGTTTAAATATAGGATTGAAGAAGGAAAGGTGTTTCAATATGAATTTGTACACGCTTCCCCTACCATTGGTAGAAAAAATGGCACATTTGGTTTTTCCTATATGGAATACAAGGAATCTTTTGATGAGTTTAAGGCAGCAGCAAGAACGGAAATAGATAAAGTGGAGAGATCCAATGGGTTGGAACTGCCCCAATGTGGCTTAAACGTTATTCATTGTTCCAGTATGCCTTGGTTAGATTTTACATCGGTTTCCCATGCAAGACATTTTGAGATTGAAGATAGTTGTCCAAAAATTTCATTTGGTAAGATGACGGGGGAAGGTGAAGAAAGGTCAATGCCGGTATCTATACACGTGCACCATGCCTTAATGGATGGTTATGAAGTAGGGTTGTTCGTAGAAGAGTTTCAGCGGCTAATGAATTTAGTAAATGAAGCTTAAAGATTATTGCAGTTAATCAATTTAAATTATGACTTATTTAGAAGAACAACTTAAAAACCCCGTTTGGTATTCCTTGAAGGAAACCCATAAAAAGTTTGCGGTTGAATTTGACGGAGTACTTTTCTATCAGCAGGAGGTATGTACCTTTGGTGCTTTTTTTAATGAAGAAAAAACGACCAAGGCTTCTAATAGTTATATAGAAACTACTGATAGCTTCTTCTTCGTTTCTGAAAATATGACACCTTTAGTTGATGAGGCCAATGTTTTTTTGGAAAAGAAAATAGATGGTTGCCAGATGGTTTTAAATGAATTACCAGAAGTTTCCATCAATGAAGAAATCGTTTTACTGGGCGATGAACATATGGATGAAATTTATGAATTGGTTTGGCTGGTAATGCCCGGTTATTACAGAAGGAGAACTTTTGAAATGGGTAATTATTACGGAATTTTTAAAGAAGGAAAATTAGTGTCTATTACGGGGCAGCGAATGCAAACCGATTTATTTATTGAGGTTAGTGCCGTTGTTACCCATCCGGATTATACTAGAAGGGGACTAGCAAAACAGCTCATTGCGCATTGTACAAAAGAAATTTTAAAAGAGAAAAAGTTACCAATTCTTCACACCAATAAAGGCAATGCTGCAATACCACTTTACGAGAAATTAGGGTATAGGTTGACCCGAGATATGAATTGGTGGTTATTCCGATGTAAATAAAAATATTATTTCTTATATATTAAATAATTGATATTCAATACTATAAACGTTTTTAATCGACTGTAAACGATAACAAACGATAGTAAACGTTTACAAACCGAATAAAGTTTGGATGCTGTTCTAGGTTTGCAGTGTCAAGTCAAGGAGGCTTGATAGTATGAACTGTTTAACCATTAAAATTTAATAAGATGAACGCATTAAAAAACAAAGTACAGTTGATTGGAAATTTAGGACAAGACCCAGAAATCGTAAACTTAGAAGGAGGCACCAAATTGGCAAAATTCTCTATTGCCACAACAGATAGTTACAAAAACGCTAACGGGGAAAAGGTAGACGATACCCAATGGCATAATATTGTTGCTTGGGGCAAAACTGCAGAGATTGTGGAAAATTATTTAAGTAAAAGAAAACAAGTAGCCATAGAAGGTAAATTGACCCACCGATCTTATGAATCAAAAGAAGGAGAAAAAAGATACATCACAGAAGTTAGATGTAATGAATTGTTGATGTTGGGGAAGTAATTACATTTTTAATTTTTTCAACTGCGCTCAGGATGATATTTTAACCAGTTGTTTTATTGGGTCTTTAAAATTTTTTTCAAATGAATCTTTGTCAAATTTTGAACATTAATTTGATAATAAGTTACTTGCGAAAATGCTTGTCAGTCTGAGCGCAGTCGAAGACCCAATATTTGTTAGAATGTTTTAATTAAAACACCTATGAATACTTATGTAGTGTATATTTTACGTTGTTCAGATGATTCATTTTACATCGGTATTTCTAGTAGTATAGAACATCGATTGATTTATCATGAGATGGGATACTTTCGTAGTTGTTATACTATTAAGAGGAGACCTGTAAAACTCGTTTATTCTTTAAATTTTACTGATGTTATCCAGGCAATATTATTTGAAAAAAGAATTAAGGGATGGACGCGGGCTAAAAAAATTGCATTGATAAATGAAGATTTTGATATGATTCAAATATTATCGGAATGTAGAAATTTTACGCATTCTAAATATAATTCAGATTCGTGTTCCTAAGTCCTTCGACTGCGCTCAGGATGACATATTCCCATTTTATAAAAGGGGACCGTATCAAAATATTGATTATTGTTAAATGAACTTTTCACTACTTAAAGTTTAGATTTCAATATGATGTCAGTCTATGTACAGGCGAAGGCTATTTTGGTAATTAAACTTCTTATTTTTGCAAAACATGATTACAACAGAACAAGATTTACTTCCCATATTAAAAAAACACTTTGGTTATGATTCTTTTAAGCCAAATCAATTGGCTATTATCGAAGATGCACTGCAGCAAAAGGATGTATTGGCAATCATGCCAACGGGTGGTGGTAAGTCGCTCTGTTATCAGTTGACCGCTTTAGCTTTAGAAGGAACTGCAATTGTGATTTCTCCGCTAATTGCTTTAATGAAGGATCAAGTAGATGTTTTAAAAGCTAACGGCATTGCGGCAGAATACTATAACAGTTCCCAGTCTGCAGAAACGCAACAAGAGATTTTAGGAAAATTGGAACAAGGGGAGTTGAAACTGTTTTATGTAGCTCCAGAAAGTTTAGGTTTTCTAAACGGAATTTTAGATAGGATAAAAATTAGCTTGTTTGCCGTTGATGAAGCGCATTGTATTTCTTCATGGGGACATGATTTTAGACCCGCATATACTCAGCTTGGAGGATTAAAAAGAAGATTTCCCAATATTCCGGTAATGGCACTGACGGCAACGGCCGATAAAACTACCCAAGATGATATCGTTGATCAATTAAGTATACCAAATGCCAACCGCCATTTGGCATCTTTTAATAGACCTAACCTGTACTTAGATGTAAAACCTGCCCAAGACCGCATAAAGCATATTCTAGATTTTTTAGATGAAAGACTTTTTGAAAGCGGAATCATCTACTGTCTAAGCCGTAAGAGTACGGAGTCCATCGCAGAGAAATTACGCAATGCGGGTTTTAAGGCAAAAGCATATCACGCAGGAATGTCATCAGAAGAGCGCTCAATGGTGCAGGAAGAATTCATTACGGATAAAGTGCCTATTATTGCTGCCACTATTGCCTTTGGTATGGGAATAGATAAAAGTAATGTACGTTGGGTTATTCACTATAATCTACCCAAAAATATAGAAGGATATTACCAAGAAATTGGTCGTGGTGGTCGTGACGGACTCCCAGCGCATGCATTATTATTTTACAGTTTTGCCGATGTGGCACAGTTGCGCAGGTTCATTACTCAAAGCGATAATGCAGAGGTAGAATATGCCAAATTAGAGCGTATGCAGCAGTTTGCCGAAGCATTAAGTTGTCGTAGAATTGCATTGTTGAATTATTTTGGGGAACAAGTAACCGAAGGTTGCGGCAATTGCGATATATGTACCACGCCACCAGCTTATTTTGACGCTACCTTATTAGCGCAGAAAGTATGTTCGGGCGTTGCCCGGTTAAAAGAGCGTGAGCCAATGGGTATGGTCATAGACGTTCTAAGGGGAGCACAAAACGCACAGGTTTTAGAAAAAGGGTATCAGCATATAAAAACCTACGGAGCCGTAAAAGATGTTTCTTGGTTAGACTTACAGCAATATGTAATTCAGTTGTTGAATCAAGGAGTGTTGTATATCAACTTTAGGGAAGGAGCAAGGATCGGACTAACTCCCTTGGCAAAAGAAGTGTTGTTTTCCGGTAAAAAGATTCAATTAGCGGTTTTGCAAAAAGCCATAGAAAAGAAGAAAGCAACTACTAAATCACGTATCAAGAAAACCGATTTGTTCGAAAATTTACGTGTTTTAAGACAACAAATAGCTGCAGAACAAAATGTGCCTGCTTATGTGGTTTTTGGCGATGCCAGTCTAAAGGATATGGAAGCTAAATTGCCTAAAAATGAAACGGAATTTATGGAAGTTTCCGGAGTAGGGCAGGCTAAATTGGAAAAATATGCAGATGTATTTTTAGCGGAGATAAAAAAGCATGTTGGTACAAAAAAATCCAAGCGAAAAACCCATGATCAAACTTTTGATTTATTTAAAGACGGCCTAACGGTTGCTGAAATTGCTACACAAAGAAATCTATCTGAAAATACGATTTACGGGCATTTAATGAAAAAACATGCCGAAGGGGAAGAGCTCGATTTAAATCAGTTTGTAAGTGCCAATGAAATATCAAAAATAGAAGCGGCAAAATCCGAATTAACCAACGCTACTGGCTTAAAGGATTACTTCGAGTATTTTGAAGAAAAAATGCCGTATTGGAAAATTAAGCTGGGCCTTTATATTTTGGATTGCTAGACGGATAAAGTTCCTATTTTTCCTTATCGGTCTATATATAAAAAACCCTGTACAGAAAACTCACCCCCATTAACGCTAGCAATGTAATAATAAATACCTTGTGCCAATCCTTTATTTCTACTGATGGCAGCAATGTTATTTCCCGTAAAGCCTTCAAATTGGTCGGTATAATTTTGAGCTTGGTATACTAATAAGCCGTTTCTGTCATAGATTTGAAGTGCGTTATTTTCGAAATTGGCCAACTCCTCAATTACAAATCTGTCATTTACACCATCTCCATTTGGACTTACTAAATAGTGATATCCTTTTTCGGATAAATCATCTTCCGGTTGCTCATTATTATCTATAACTCCGAATGTTAGTGCGGCATATTCATTAGGTACAAAAGATTCTGAGGAGACAAAGCCACTTTTCAAGTCCCCAACAATATTTATATTTCCCAAATTTTTCCAGGTGGCTGTAGCTATTTCATATCCTACGATGCAGATTTCTGAACTATTTTCTGCAATATTCTCTAGTGCGCTTCGCTCGTTCCAATGCAGTGTAGCCGATGTTTGGTCATCACCTTTTAAAATCCAATATTCATTGGTGTTAACCTCTGTGACTTCTTCTTCAGCAAAAAAAGGATTATTTAATGTTGCATTATCATAAATATAACAACCTGTATAGGTTGATGGTGTACCTGTTGTTTCAACTGACATAGGCCTTAGGAATAGGTCATCACCAATGGGCAGAATAAGATTATTTGATACCCTGGCTTTAACAAAACCATTGATTTTGGAAAAATTGCTTGATCCATTGTAAAATGCACTATTCTCAAATTCCAAATAGTTTACATCTTCAGACTTGCTCGTTTCAAAATCCCCAATGATAAAATTTGTATTGTTTTCTACAATAATTGGGGTATTCAAAACAATACTGCCCTCATTGGCAATTTCTATATCAAAAAGATCCAGTTCATTAGAACCTGTAATGTTATAGCCGGTGGTGCCATAAAAACCAACCAACCCTTCATTACTTAAAAATGTACCTTCATTTACTACAGTACTGAATATACCAACTTCACTATTTGCATGTGTTTGAATGTTACCAGTATTGTGTATTTGTTGACCGTGAGCAGTAAATGTTACCATCAATGCCCAAATTATTGAATATAAGAATGTATTCTTTTGCATAATTAGTATACTATGGGTTATGGTTATAAGGCTCGTTTTAGCTTAAGTTGGGCGTTAAGCACTTGTGATACACCTATTGCTTCTACTGCTCTTGCTATTCTCAATTCTATGACGTCATTACCGTTACTTGTGTATTCAAAAAATCTACTTGTAGGTGCAGAAGTTAGGTTGATTACATTGGGCCAAATATTTAAAATTGGAGTTACACGTGTTCCATTGACATAAATAGCAAATCTGTTCTTGAAAATGCCCAAGGTTTCTAAAATTTCCCATTGAATTTCACCTACGTATCTAGCTCCTGATATGTTGCTTATTACCGGGTTGAAGGTATGCGCTACAAGACTTAGTTCTACCGCATTGGAACCTAAAAGGTCACTTGTGCTAAATACACTTGATTGGCTTAAAATTTCCACCTGTAAATAAGAGGCCAATGCAGATGTACTAAGGGTAGTATCTGTGGTAGGATTATCTAAATTTTGCACAATTGCAGTGGTACCGTCTGCTCCATCTGCCCCTTGCAGGCTTGTTAGCCATTCGGATTGTGTACCTGTAAACCCTGCAGCAACAGCCGCTTCAAAAGCACTCGTTCCGTTAGTACCATCAGCTCCGTCGTTACCGTCGGAACCTTGTAAACTTGCCAACCATTGCGATTCGTTCCCAGTAAACCCTTCGGCTACGGCAACTTCGTAAGCACTCGCACCATCGTTTCCATCAGCACCTTGTAGGCTCGTTAGCCATTCGGATTGTGTACCTGTAAACCCTGCAGCAACAGCCGCATCAAAAGCACTCGCTCCGTCAATACCATCAGCTCCGTCGTTACCGTCGGCCCCTTGTAAACTTGTAAGCCATTCGGATTGTGTACCTGTAAACCCTGCAGTAACAGCCGCATCAAAAGCACTCACTCCGTTAGTACCATCAGCTCCGTCGTTACCGTCGGAACCTTGTAAACTTGCCAACCATTGCGATTCGTTTCCTGTGAATCCTGCGGCAACAGCCACATCAAAAGCACTCGCTCCATCATTTCCATCAGCTCCTTGCAGGCTCGCTAGCCAATCGGATTGCGTTCCTGTGAATCCTGCGGCAACGGCAATTTCGAAGGCACTATTACCGTCCGTGCCATTTGTTCCGTCATTTCCATCTGCTCCTTGTAGACTTATTAGCCATTCGGATTGTGTTCCTGTAAACCCTGCGGCAACGGCAATTGCGTAGGCACTTGCCCCATCTGTACCGTTGGTGCCATCGTTTCCGTCCGCACCTTGTAGGCTCGATAACCAATCTGATTCCGTACCGGTAAAGCCAGCCGCTAGGGCAATATCGTAGGCACTATTACCGTCCGTGCCATTTGTTCCGTTATTACCATCTGCCCCTTGTAGGCTTGTTAGCCATTCGGATTGGGTTCCTGTGAATCCTGCGGCAACAGCAGTTTCGAAGGCGCTATTACCGTCGGTACCATTTGTTCCGTCATTTCCATCGGCACCTTGTAGGCTCGTTAGCCATTCGGATTGGGTTCCTGAATAGCCACTTGCTACTGCGATTTCGTAAGCACTATCACCATCTGTACCATTTGTTCCGTCATTTCCATCTGCCCCTTGTAGGCTTGTTAGCCATTCGGATTGTGTACCTGTAAACCCTGCAGCAACAGCCGCTTCAAAAGCACTCGTTCCGTTAGTACCATCAGCTCCGTCGTTACCGTCGGAACCTTGTAAACTTGCCAACCATTGCGATTCGTTTCCTGTAAACCCTTCGGCTACGGCAACTTCGTAAGCACTCGCACCATCATTTCCATCTGCCCCTTGTAGGCTTGTTAGCCATTCGGATTGGGTTCCTGTGAATCCTGCGGCAACAGCAGTTTCGAAGGCGCTATTACCGTCGGTACCATTTGTTCCGTCATTTCCATCGGCACCTTGTAGGCTCGTTAGCCATTCGGATTGGGTTCCTGAATAGCCACTTGCTACTGCGATTTCGTAAGCACTATCACCATCTGTACCATTTGTTCCGTCATTTCCATCTGCCCCTTGTAGGCTTGTTAGCCATTCGGATTGTGTACCTGTAAACCCTGCAGCAACAGCCGCTTCAAAAGCACTCGTTCCGTTAGTACCATCAGCTCCGTCGTTACCGTCGGAACCTTGTAAACTTGCCAACCATTGCGATTCGTTTCCTGTAAACCCTTCGGCTACGGCAACTTCGTAAGCACTCGCACCATCATTTCCATCTGCCCCTTGTAGGCTCGTTAGCCAATCCGTTTGCGTTCCTGTGAATCCTTCGGCAACGGCAATTTCGAAGGCGCTATTACCGTCGGTGCCATCGTTTCCGTCAGTCCCTTGTATGCTTGTTAGCCATTCGGATTCCGTACCGGTAAAGCCAGCCGCTAGGGCAATATCGTAGGCACTATCACCATCAGCACCTGTTGCTCCATCGTTCCCATCGGCACCTTCTAAACTTGCCAACCATTGTGATTCGTTCCCTGTAAACCCTTCGACTACGGCAACTTCGTAAGCACTCGCTCCGTTATTACCATCAGCTCCTTGCAGGCTCGTTAGCCAATCGGATTGGGTTCCTGAGTAGCCACTTGCTACTGCGATTTCGTAGGCACTTGCCCCATCTATACCGTCGCTGCCATCGTTTCCGTCAGTCCCTTGTATGCTTGTTAGCCATTCGGATTGTGTACCGGTAAAGCCAGCCGCTAGGGCAATATCGTAGGCACTATCACCATCAGCACCTGTTGCTCCATCGTTACCGTCGGAACCTTGTAAACTTGCCAACCATTGCGATTCGTTCCCTGTAAACCCTTCGGCTACGGCAACTTCGTAAGCACTTGCTCCATCGGTACCATTTGTTCCGTCATTTCCATCGGCACCTTGTAGGCTTGTAAGCCATTCGGATTGTGTACCTGTAAACCCTGCGGAAACAGCCACATCAAAAGCACTCGCTCCATCATTTCCATCAGCTCCTTGCAGGCTCGTTAGCCAATCGGATTGCGTTCCTGAGTAGCCACTTGCTACTGCGATTTCGTAAGCACTATCACCATCTGTACCATTTGTTCCGTCATTTCCATCGGCACCTTGTAGGCTCGTTAGCCAATCAGATTGCGTTCCTGTGAATCCTGCGGCAACGGCTATTTCATATGCGCTTGCACCGTCGTTACCATCTGCTCCTTTTAAATTTGAAGTTGTAAATGTGGAGTTGTCCGTGTAAGTGAATGTTATGGTACCATCGTTATTATTCGTAGTAGTGGAAATTCCTACACCATCATTACCGGGTAAGCCACGCTCACCTTGTAGTTCCAAAGAAGTTGGTGAGGTAAATGTTGTACCGTCAGTAGAACGTAAAGTGAAAGAACCATCGTCATTGTCTGAAAATGATATTGAATTGGATGCACCATCGCAAAGATTTTGCCAAGTGCTTCCATTATAAAGGAAAACACATTGTGCATCAATATTATAAATCAAAGCCCCATGAAGAGGCGTTATTTGTAACATCTGTTCCGTTGTTACCCGTGTAATCACCAATGCTTTTGTGGTACTTTCCAATTCTAGAAGGGAAGCATTATCAATGGTACTTGCATTATCTCCAATTTTCATTTGGGAAAAAACGGAGGTGGATAACGTAATAAAAACAAATAGGAAAAAGTAGGTTTTAGTTAATTTCATAGCCTTATTAAATTGATAAGGCTAAGTAAACTAATATCAATTCCCTGTATTAATTTTTGTTGTGATTTGTAAGAAAATAACTATAAGATTAGACAAAGATGTTGTAGGAATTTACGTGTATTTTATACAATTATTTTAATATATGTGCTCAGTCATCAACGGCAGCGAATAACATTTGTTTAAATTTCCAACCCGTAGCATCTTCTACAGGACCTTGAGTTTGTTTCATAATAATTCCTATGATTTTTTCTTTTGGGTCTGCAAAGTACTGGGTGTTAAAATAGCCGCCCCATTCAAATGTACCGGTACTTCCTAGGCCTCCTTCTATTTCCCCTTTTTCATTTACAATGGAAAAAGCTAGACCATGGTTTTTGGGTCCGTCCCATATGCTTCCTATTTGGTTTCCTAAAATACTTCTAACGGTAGTACGGCTCAATAAACGTATTCCATTAAATTCTCCATTGTTAAGATACATTTGTAGGAATTTTGAATAATCCATTGCGGTACTTGAAAGACCCGCACCTCCGGAATAAAAAGTTTTAGCACCTTTTATTGGGTAATCCGTATCATAAAAAGTAACAGGATATTTAACCCATTGACCGTTCTCCTTTTTTTGTACGGTAACTAACCGATCATGATTATTTTTTGGTTGATAAAACCAAGTATCGGACATGTTCAAAGGTTCAAATATTCTAGTTTTTAAAAATTCATCAAATGGCATACCCGAGACAATTTCTATAAAATAGCCAAGAACATCCAATCCTTCACTATAGGTAAATGCTTCTCCTGGTTCATGATGCAAGGGTAACTTTGCCAATTTCTTTACACTTTCTGCAATGGTTATCTCTTTTGTCGTAAATAAATCTGTTATTCCTGCATCTTCATAAATTTTCTTAAACCGTGGGTCGCTATCAATAACGCCGTACCCTATCCCAGATGTGTGTGTCAACAAATCTCTTATGGTAATTTGGTTCTTTGCAGGCTTAGTGGTAAATGAACCATCATTTTCATTGTAGGTGTCCAGAATTTTTGCCTCTCCAAATTCCGGTATATATTTGGAAATAGGGTCGTCTAACTGAAATTTGCCTTCTTCCCAGAGCATCATTACCGCAGTAGAGGTAATGGCCTTGGTTTGGGAAGCGATTCGAAAAATGGCATTTTTATCCATTTTAATATTCTTCTCGTTGTTGGCCATACCGTATGCTTTGTGAAAAACAATTTTTCCATTACGTGCAATTAGTGCAACCGCACCCGGTATTTTCCCTTGGTTGACTTCTGAAGAAATCATGGCATCTATTTTGTCCAGTCGTTCAGGGGACATACCCACTTCTTGGGGTGATGCTTTTGCCAGTGAAGGTGATTTTAATGCAGAAGGAGTTTGGGCAATACTAACGCTTATCATTAGTAAAAAACAAATTAAAGAACAGCTTTTCATGGGTACGGTTTTAGTTGTTAGACTAAAGTACAGAAAGTTTCAATAATTTGTTTGGGTATCACATTTGTATGGGAATTAGTTAAATGGACTTTTAACGATCAAGAAATAGAAAACCCTGAATTGTTAAATTGTCTTCACCTAACTCCACCAAATAAAAATATATTCCTTCCGGTAGTCCCTTGGTTCTACTTATTGCTGGTATGGAAAAACCTGCCTCACCGAAAAATTCGTTGGAGTAATTTTCTTGTTCAAAAACTTTAAGGCCATTGCGGTCAAATATCATTAGCCTATTGCTGTCAAAGTCCGCTAATTCCGGAATGAATAGAAAATCATTAATGCCATCACCATTTGGGGTTACCAAATAATGATATCCTTTATGGGAAACGGCATTGTTCTTTTGCATTATAGCAAAAGTTATTGCACTGTATTGATCAGGAATGAACTCAAAGGAAGTAATCATTCCTTGTTCTAGATTTCCGGTACGGTCTAAGGCCCCTAGAGATTGCCACATATTCAATTCTTTGTTAAACCCTACTATGTTAAGGTTGTCCAGATTGTTGGTTAGGTTACCTATAGCACTTCGTTCGTTCCAGCTTAATGTAATTATTGCAGCATCCGAACCTGTTAAAAGCCAATATTCATATTCACTGATCAAGGCTATACCTGATTCATCTTTATTTATTAGCGGAAAATACCAATTGCTGTTTTCAAATAGATAGGCACTTTTATAGGTTGATGTTTTACTTGTGGTCTTAAGGCCCAATGGACGTAAATAATTTTCATCTCCTATGGGGAAAAGAAAATTTTCTTGGCCTGTAACCGATAAAAAGCCATCTACCTTGGAAAAATTAGATTCACCATTATAGAAAGAAACACTGGTTAAACTTAAAGTGTTGTTGCTGTTCAATTTTGTATTGATGACATCCCCAAAAATGAAATTGGTATTATGATGAACTATTACGGGCGTTTCTAGGAAGATACCTTCGTCATTATTAATTTCTATGTCATGAAATAATGGGGGATTTGTTCCGGAAATAATATTTAATCCTGTACCGTAAAAGCCGGCCAAACCTTGGGTATTATTAAAATTGCCATCATTTTTTAAAGAGGAATAAAAACCTATTTGACCATTTTCATGAATTTTTAGATTTCCAAAATTTTTGGTGTTCTGAGCATAAGAACACTGTAGCAGTATTATAGATAGGAAAAAAAATGAAACTACTTTCATATTGTTAAAAATCCATTATGGTAAAATAGCACGTTCTGTCCACATAATTATCCGATGGGAATGTACCTCCTATCTCTTCAATAATAGCTATGCTGAACGATGTTGTTGTCTGTGCCGTTACGTAGATGTTAATATTACTTGTGCCGGATTCTAAAACACTTAACTGTATAGGATAATTTGCAGTTGATCTAGTGGTTGCCATGTTAAAGGTAAATCTTCCTACACCGGTTTTGGTTGCGCTACTGATTCCTATTGCGGTATATGTATTTGATGCCGGTATAAGTGTACCATAGGCTTTAATAGGATTGTTATAATATGCACCACCGTCAGTACCAACAGATATACTATTGTTAGAATTGGTACTTACTACATTGGCCAATTGTGTGGTACTGTCTTCACTGTTATGGGTTATAACACCTGTTGTGGTGTTTTGTGATATTGTTGTTTTTGTTTCTAAACTGGTAATGGGTGACTTTCTTAAGTTACCATTGGTATCTGCTGTTACAACTTGATCTGTGTTGGCACCCGTACCTAGTGTTCGTATTCTTGTAGTACCATTGACATCTAATTTGGCGGTGGCAGTGGTAACTCCAATACTTACATTGCCATTAGTGTTTATAGACATGTTTGCTGTAGAACCTGTACTACCTAAACCGTCTAGGTCACTATAGAAATTTACAGGTGCATTATTGGTACCTATACGAATTGGGTCACCGGAATTTGAGCTATACAAACCTAAATCACTAGTGGTGGTTATCGCAGTACCTCCTTTTTGAATGACTCCGTTGGTAATGTTCATTCTACCATTTACGTCCATTTCTTGTGTGGGGGCATCTGTTCCAATGCCCACTCTATTATCATTACCGCTAATGACCAAGGTATTTGCATCGAAATTAAGGTCAAAATTACTTTGTGTGATTGCCCTGTTTCCTGTTAAACTACCGTCATCCGTATATATGTTAGTTCCGTTGCTTGCTGCCAATTCGTTATCTATATATGTTTTAACGGCCAGCTCCGTAGGAAACTTGGTATTGGTGGCATCGGACAAGGTAATGTCCGTCGATTTATTGGCGTTATCCTCCTTTTTGTTCAAGGCATCCAAATTTATGGTTAGCCATGAGGTACCATCATAAATTTTAGTGACCTCGGCACTGGTGTCAAACCAAATATCATTTTGCAAAGGCTCGCTAGGTGCGGTCGCAGAAGAGGTTACCACGGTGTTCCTAACTTTAATCCGTGTGCCTTTATGGTCAATAACCTCTTCTTCTTGCGCATACATGCCCATCTGAACACAGCAAATTGTGAACAGGGCAAGAAATTTATATGTAATACTTTTTGGAAAAATTGTAATAACGTTATGGTTGTACTTCGTTTTATTTTATTTCCGTTTTCAATACGCTGAAAGCACCATACTGGGTGTGCATGACGTAAATCTGAACGCAATAATCATGCATCGTTTAGCCAAAAAATACGGTAAACTATGCTACCATAATTATTTTACATATTGTACTTCAATAGTATCTCCAGCGTAAACCGCCCAATCGTTAGGACTAGTAGTATTGGGAACAAGTGTAACTGTAGATGCAGATACCGTATAATCCACGTTTGCAATTAATTTTGCTCCATTTCTATACACCCATACTTGACTGAATGTTGGTAAAACCGGACTTCCGGTCAATGGATATGCAACTTGTGCCGCTGTTGCAGTAAAGCTTTCCTGACCACTTTGTAATAAATCCGTTGCCAATAATTTTTTTACCGCGCCGGTATCCTCATCCCTTACTAAAAGTGTGTATCCAGTACCGGTTCCGTGATCAGAACCTGTGGTAGCATCTGTTGAGGGTAACTCTGTAGAAATTAATTCTATACCGTCAAAACCAAATACGTTTCCGTCAACATCTATAAAAGTATCATTGGTTAATGTACCGCCCAATTGCCATGTTGTGGTGGTAACATCATTTGTAGTATTGGAAAGCATTGTAATACCATTCTGTGTCTGTAAATATTTAATGGTACCCTTATTGTCTATGACCCTTACGGCACCTGCCGTGGTCGTTGTTCCGGGAACTACATCACTTTGTTTTGTAATGTCTCCTGTTGTTTGTTGAGCGTTCATGTTTGCACCTGCCAACATGATAATGCCTACGGCCAAACCTTTAAAAATGTCAGTTAGAAATTTTGAATTCATGATTTTAATTTTTGGGTTATTACTTTTTTATAAAATTTGTACAATACGTATATTATCGTTTTGATAGCATATAATTTCATTTTCTAATTCTATGGTAGTAGAATCAATGGTTTTAAAAGCTATCCTAATTCCATTTCTATAGACCGATATTTTTTTGTCATCCACAATAGGTGCAGGGGTGTTAAAGCGGGTTTGACCATTGCTTGCCACAATTACTATTTGTTCTTGCTGACTTAATCCGTCTTCGCCTGGTGGACCTTCTGGTCCCGTATCTCCTTTCTCGCCTTTAGGTCCTGTTAGGTTAGGAGAAGTAAATACGTTTTCATCGCCATAGTTAATGGTAAAACTCCCATCTTCATTATCTATGAACGAAAAGGTGCGAGAATCACTATTACATAAGTTTACCCAATTTGTTCCATTGTAGGAATGTATACAGCCTGTATCAATATTGTAGGCCATGCCACCTGGTAACGGGGTTATACTCATCATTTGTTCGTTGGTAAGCCGGGTAAGAACCAGTACCTTGTTCGTACTTTCCAATTCTAGTATGGATGTACTTTCAATAGCATCGATATTATCCCCAATTTTAACCTGGGCAAAACCGAATGTCACCATAATAAAGGTGAATACTGTTAGAATGTAAGTTTTTGGTGTTTTCATTGCTCCATGCATTCTAGGAGCGAAATACCCGATATCAGTAAAAATTTTAAAATTATTGTTGTGAATTGTAGGAAAATAACACTCAAATACTACAAATTTGTTGTAAGAAAAAACTTGTGAAAATTATATTAAATAAGTGTATTTATCACGTTTAAAGACTTTTAAGTGTAGATAAATGGTGGTATAATGATGATTAATAGATTTTTGATCTTACAGTTTTAAGGTCTGTAATAATTAAAAAAATCCAAATTTAATTGAAAGAAACCCAGTTATAAAAAGTTTCAATTGTAGTAAGTAATTTTATGTAGGGCAATTATGTAATCACTAAAAGTTTATGGTAACACCCATTTGTCCCGGTCCAAAATTAAGATTCCAACTAACCATTTTATTTTGGTCGTTGTATTTCTCATCATATTTTTTGTCTAAGTATTTGTCAATGGATTCAACAGTTGCAATACTAATCGCAAAAGCAAAGACCATATCACTTAACCAGTGTTGTCCATCCCAAACGCGTGAGATACCCGGTATGGCACCTACAGTATAAATTCCGGCTTTTACCCAAGGGTTTTTAAATTGTTTGCCAATGGCATAGGCATTGGTAAAAGCCAACAAAGCATGACCTGACGGAAATGAATGGAAATTTCTACTAGAGTTAAATGGGTCAAAAGTATCCTTACCTAAATTGGCCAGTGGTCTAGCCCTGCCCACCACAGATTTTAATACCTGTTGTAAAAGTCCTGCAGAAGTAGCAGATGATATCAATAAAACCCCGGTTCTTCTTAGTTTTTCATTCTTTGTGATCAACCCTACGGCATATACCCCAGACGTTGCTATATAGTTATTTGATGGACTACCATAAAACTCCCCATAATCCCTTATAAACTTTGGTATGCCTTCTCTATTGTTCCTGATAAACCTAGAAGTGTTGTCATCTGCCAGATATACCAGACCGGTACCGCCCACAACAGCTCCAAATTGGGCCCATTGTTTTCCTTGCCAATGTAATGGCCGGGTATAGCTATGCCCAACCCCCTTAAACATATTGCCTACGTCATAAGTAAACATTTTCCAACGGCTATCAATGGTGTCATTGTTGGTGCTTTGGCCTGTTAAAAAGGAACAACAGATTAAGTTTAAGAGAATTACGAGCTTTTTCATGCCGTAAATTTAAACTTATAGGCTATTTAATAATAATCTGTTTCAATTAATTTTAAATTCAAATGATTAAATAGATATTGAGGTTGTAGTTATAATTTAATTGAAAGAACGTAATTTATATGTTCTGTTAAAGGCATCATAATTACCTAAAATATACGCGCCGTTCATTTTAAATACCGTTCTTCCAGCAGGAGAGCTTTTGTTTTCAATTTCAAAATTTTCAATCTTGTCAAAGATATTTTCCTTAAGTTGACCGCTTTGATGCTCAAAAGCAGAATTGAAAAGGGCATCTACCTGTATGGCTTTTGTTGCGGTATAAGATTGATAGGCAAAAAATGTTGGGTTAAAAAATATGGTAACGCTACCAAAGGCAGCTATGGGTATTCCAAAACCAGGCATTACCATTCCCGTATTTGTGTTTTTTTCTATAACACCGCCATAGGAAATTAGTTTGTTTTCTCCTTGGTTCTGTACCGCAATTCCTATTTTGCCCCTATTCATTTTTCTTAACAATACACTGGTCTCCTCAAAGGTTCTGTGGTTGTCAAAAGTACCACCTGTCTGTACAATGGATGAATTCTTAAATTTTATATTTTCATTTTCATGTGCGCTATGTTCGTTAATGAATTCACCAGTTCTAAAATTTTGGGCCTTTAAGTGTAGTACCTGTCTTGTACTTTCTATTTGATATAGAATATCCTCATCTACAAATGAATTACTGTTTTTGTCCCTATATGCCCAATTGACCATAGATTGATGAAAACTATTGGCATTACCGGTCAATGATGCTAAATCAATATCTATAAGTTGGGTAACATCATGGTTATTATCCATGGTAATGGTGATATAATTTTCATTTTGATATATTTTAGTAGGATTACAAGCGACTTCAAGGGTAGTAGGGTCATCTTTTTTTATCCTTACTAGATCTATAGACCTGTCCAGGCCATAGAACCCACTATTTACGGTTATCATATCATAGAGATTCGCAATTTTCTGTTTTCTATTGAGGAAAGAATGGTCTGAAAAATCTAGAACATGCTTGGTGAAATCCTTATCATTCTCAAAACGATAAATATGTATTGTAGATGTTTTAGGGACAATGGTTAGGATATGAAATTTATTATTGTATTCTGCCGTTTGTAAAATATCTTCATTTCCTAAGTCTAAATCTATTTCGTGGAACGCTATCTGATTTGTTGCAAATGATAAGCGCGAAGAGGCAAACTTTTTCCTTCTCTTATTTGTTAAATACACTACAAAATCCTGATTTTCCAATATTGACTTACCAAGGACCTGTTTGTACGATCTGGCCTTTCCCTCTAGACTTAATTTTCCTTCTATTTCGTTTTTGGAATTAAATAAAAAGCCGTCTATTTCTCTATTCTTTAATAATAATAAGGCATACCTATTATGTTCTTCATCTACTAAGGGCAACACCTCATCAGGAGTAATTATCCGGTTCTTATAAACTTCCGTTATTTTAGCAATTTCATGTTGGGCGTAATTTTTATTATTGAAAAATAGCAGGATCAATAATAATGAGAATTTAATATGCATCTAATATTTCTTTTATTGCTAACGATATGAAGGCCCTTATTATTTTGAACATTCCATTAATCATACAAGGATTGCGCTACTTTAAAGGTATTTGCATGGGCATCCACAATAATTTTGATGTCTGGAGAATAACCACCACCCATACTACATTGTACAGGTATATTTAAGGTATGACAGGTGTTCAAGACAATTTCATCCCTTGTTTTACAACCTTCTTTTGTCATGGCAAGAGTCCCTAATTTATCAGTTTCCAAAACATCGACCCCGCATAAATAAAAAATAAAATCTGGTTGAACTTTAGCTATCAGTTCAGGTAATTTTTTCTTTAGAATAGTAAGGTATTCCTTGTCGGTTGTGCCTTTTGGCAGCGGAATATCTAAATCCGACACTTCTTTTTTAAATGGATAGTTACCGGCACCATGCATAGAAAAAGTAAAAACCGCATCATTGTTCTGAAATATTTCTGCCGTGCCATTGCCTTGGTGTACATCTAGGTCAACTATAAGAATCTTTTTAGCTAGTCCTTTGTTCAACAGATATTGTGCCCCAATTGCTTGGTCGTTCAACATGCAAAACGCTTCACCGTGGTCGCTATAGGCATGGTGGGTTCCACCGGCAATATTCATGGCAATGCCATATTTTAAGGCAAAATCACACCCTTTTATGGTGCCGTCGGCAATTATGCGTTCTCTTTCAACTAAATCTTCCGATAATGGAAAGCCTATTTTGCGCGCCATTTTGGGCGAAATCATAATGTTCAACAAATCATAGAAATATTCTACATCGTGCACTGCAACGATGTGTTTGTCATTCGGAATTTCGGGTTCAAAGAAATTAGCTTCGGTACAGGTACCTTCATGAATTAATTGCTGTGGTAATAGCTCATATTTTTCCATCGGAAACCGATGTCCTTCTGGTAATGGATGTTTGTATATGGGGTGATAGGCGATTTTTAGCATCGACCTAATTATTTATGAAGTTTCAATTGAATTCTTTTTCGGGCTACATCAACATCCAAGACCTTTACAATAATTTGCTGATGTAAATGAACATGCTCGTTTACATCTTTCACAAAAGAATCCGAAAGGTTTGATACATGTATTAAACCACTTTCTTTGATACCTATATCTACAAAACAGCCGAAGTTGGTAATGTTATTTACAATACCTGGTAACAATTGACCGCTATGCAAATCGGTGATGGATTTAATGGTCTGATCAAAAGTGAACACCTTAGCTTTTTCACGACGATCCAACCCTGGTTTTTCCAACTCTGAACGAATATCTTCTAATGTGGGTAGCCCAACATCATTGGTGCAGTATTTTTTAAGGTCAATTTCTTTAAGAAGCGTTTTGTTTCCGATCAAGGATAAAATTTCTGTTCCCTTATCTTTTGCCATTTGTTTGACAATGCTATAACTTTCTGGGTGTACGGCAGAATCGTCCAAGGGGTTTTTAGCATTTTTGATACGTAAAAAAGCTGCACCCTGTTCAAATGCCTTACCGCCTAAACGAGGAACCGCCATAATATCTTTACGACTTTTAAAGGCCCCTTTTTCTTTTCGTTGGGCAACGATATTCTCTGCCAGTTTCGGACCAATACCAGATACATAGCTCAATAATGGAACACTGGCGGTATTGATATTTACGCCGACCGAGTTCACACAACTTTCAACCACGGTGTCTAATGAGTTCTTTAATTTAGTTTGGTCAACATCATGTTGATATTGCCCTACACCAATAGACTTAGGGTCAATTTTAACCAGTTCTGCAAGGGGATCAGCTAAGCGCCTGCCAATAGATATCGCACCACGAACGGTAACATCATAATTAGGGAATTCTTCACGGGCAATTTTAGAGGCGGAGTAAATAGAGGCTCCTGCTTCACTGACTACATACACTTCAACAGGATTGTTGAAAATAACCTTCTTTACAACCTGCTCTGTTTCTCTAGATGCTGTACCATTACCAATAGCAATTGCTTCTATTTTATATGCATTTGCCAATGAACTTAATTTTTTGATTGCTCCAGCAACATCATTTTGTGGCGCATGTGGATAAATTGTTTCATTATGTACCAAATTGCCCTGTGCATCTAGGCAAACGACCTTACAACCTGTTCTAAAACCAGGGTCAATGGCAAGAATACGTTTTTCTCCTAATGGGGCACCTAACAATAGCTGTCTCAAATTATTGGAGAAAACCGCAATGGCATCATCGTCCGCTTTTTCTTTTGCTGTTTTGAGCAGTTCGTTTGATAAGGACGGAAATAATAATCTCTTGTACGCATCTGCAAGAGCCAACTCTATTTGTTTGGCACAGGCATTGTTCGTTTTTATGATTCTATTTTCAATTCTGTCTAATAAACGTTCGTCATCCAATTCAATTTTTACTCGTATGAATTTTTCGGATTCTGCTCGTAAGATGGCTAGAAGTCTGTGTGACGGACATTTATTTAACGGCTCGCTCCAATCAAAATAATCTCGAAATTTCTGAGCCTTTTCATCGTCTTTTTTAGTTCCTATTACTTTGGTGGTTATAATGGCAAATCTTGACAGCTGAGACCTTATAGATGCTCTTATATCTGTTCGTTCATTGATCCATTCCGAAATGATATGACGGGCACCTTCCAAAGCATCGTCTTCATTCTCAATAGTATCGTTCAAATATTTAGAGGCTGTAAATTCAATATCATCATCGCGCTGTGCCATTATGATTTTCGCTAAAGGCTCTAATCCGTTTTTACGGGCAACCTCGGCTTTGGTTTTTTTACTCTTTTTAAAAGGTAGGTAGAGGTCTTCTAATTGCGTTAAATCTTCAGCGTTTTCAAATTTTTGTTTTAATTCAGCTGTTAATACACCTTGTTCATCTACAGCCTTTATAATTGCTTTTTTTCGTTTCTCAAGAGCTTCAAACTGTTCTTTATATTGAACTATGGCGCCTACCTGTACTTCATCTAGATTTCCGGTTTTTTCTTTTCTGTATCTAGAAATAAAAGGTATGGTGCAATCGGTATTTAAAAGCTCAATGGTGTTTTCTATTCCTTTTTTCGGTAGTTGGGTATTTTTTAAAATGTAGGATACTAACTGCATGTAGGTTTCAATTATAACTTTTAAAAATACCCATTATTAGGTATTGAAATCAAGACAATCCTATTATTTATTTGTAATACTCACCCCCGGTATACTATTTCTTTCCCCCATAGCTATAAAAATTAAGTATGATCAGGCATTCATTGCCCTAACCATAATTTTAATCATAACCAAAATCCACTACATTATGAAAATTAAAGTATGCACAATTATTTTTACGTTATTGCTCGCAATGGGCTGTAGCAAAACTGATGACACTGTTGAACCGGAAAAACCCGTTCAAAAAGACCCGCCCAAGGAAGAACCTGCTGTTGAAGTTTTGACGGGAGCTTTTATTGATGGAGCAGTAAAGGGATTAACATTTTCTACCGCGACACAATCTGGTGTTACCAATGAAAATGGGGAATTTAAATATATAGAAGGGGAGGAGATAACCTTTAAAGTTGGTGAGGTAATTATTGGCAGTGTTGGCGCAAAAGCTGAAATTACACCTATTGATATTGCTCAAGATACCGATGCTTCTGCTACTATAGACAACTCTGTAGCAAAGAATATTGCGGCTTTTTTACAGACTTTGGATGATGATCAAAACCACGATAATGGTATTGAGATAACCCCAGAAGTTATTAGTGCTCTAGGTATTCAAAATTTGGATTTTTCAAGTTCCATAACCTCCGCCTTGGCCGATATGGTTATCAATATTTCTAAGCAAACAGGAAAAGTGTTTAACATTGTGTATCCAGAAGACGCTGCGGTGAATATGGCCAATGCACTGGATTTGGCGTATACACCTGTTGAAAATGTAGCCCTTACCCACGTATTGCCAACGCTAGAATCTTTATATGCGGCACAAATACCACCATCTGCAGTATATAGAAATACTTTTGATGAAAGCGGCCTTTTAGTTTCTACTGATATAATGTTGCGATATTCGGGTAGGATGTTAATGGAACTAAATTACCAGAACCATAATGAAACCGGTTTGCCTACAACCTTGACAAGGACAGAGGTAGGTCCGGGACTAATAGCTTCTGGTTGGGTTTACCCAATAACCGATAAAACTGAAGTCATGGAGCTGATCTATAACGGCTCTAACCAGGTTGAACGTATAAACATAGCTAACCCTGACCAAACGATAGAATGGTATTTTGAAATTTCCGAATGGAACAGTTTAAACCAAGTGGTGGTTTATAAAGAAACAATCCGGGAAAATGTAAATGTTTATGTTTCTGAAAAAGAATTTAGAAATACCTATGAGAACAATAGACTATCGGTTCAGCAATTGGAAAGTACTTTTGAAACTAATGATGAGGTATACCAATATAACTCCTTAAGTGAGGTTGAAAGCTCCACCACCTATTCCTATAACGAACAATTAAACTACGGAGGTTTGGATATGGTACATAGCAATAATTTTACATCACAATACCAAAATGATGACCCAGTTAGTAGTAGTTCAACTTCAGAACATCGAACCGATTTTGTCTATTTGCCGGTACACACTTTACAGGAAAGAAAAGTAACCAGTAAAATTACATCCAATGACATTACACGAAATATAGAAGATAAATTTCTTTATGATGCCAATGAACTTTTAACGGAAAGAAATTATAACAATGGCTCAGGAACTGAATATATAACTATATATGAAGAAGGTGTACAACTGAGTTATGAGAGTTATACCGCAGGTTTGTTGAATTTTAGTACGGAATACCTAGTTGATGGCTCTTTTGAAGAGACAATCTATGTGTATTATGATACTGGAGAATTAGAATATTCTTATAAGCAAAAATGGATGCTCATGCCTGCCGGGTATTATGATATTGTAACGATTGAATATTTTGATAGCCTGGGAAATATTACCGCAACCACAGATTCAGAATTTTATGAAGACGGAGGTCTTTATACCACTACATTTTATGATGAAAACGGAAATATAGAGTGGAAGGATTATTATGATGAAGTTGGAAATTGGATAAAGGAAGAATATTATGAAGAAGGGGTGCTTGATTTTACCTATTTGTATGAATATGATGCCAATGGAGTAATATCAAGGGCCGAAGGTTACAATGCCCAAGGAATTTTGGAGGCACTGTATATCTATAATGATTTTGGTGGGGTTACTTCTATTGAGTTCTATGAAAATGGTTCTTTAATAGAGTCATTGGTATATGCTTATGATGAGATTGGCGCCCTTACCCACGTAGAAACTTTTGATGGTAATGGCAATTTAATTTACTTTGACAAATATGATGAGTATGGATATTTGGAGTACTATGAATATTATGAGGACAGTATTTTAGTCTTACGTTCTTATTTCAACTCCTTTAACCAAAATACCAGAACAGATTATTTTGACCAAGGTGAAATAAGCTATTACTATCTGTACGCCTATGATACTAATGGAGTTATTGATACTATTGAAGGATATTATGGAACTAACGTGCTATTTAGTATTGAATATTATGAGAACGGAGAGCTGGTTCGTATAGACTATTATGATGAAAACGGTACTATAGTTGACAGTTATGACCCATCAGGTAAGTCAGTGAACCAATTGGTAAAAACAGCATCTAAATACAATGCTGAAGCAAAAAAAATGAATACGATAAAGAATTTTGTGTCCAAACATAATAAAAGATTGGAATTACATAGTGCTAAAATGCTGCATGACAAGCATGAGGCTACAACCGTAAAACGAATTGTAAAATCTAAATATGCGCTTAATGATAAGCATATGCTAGAACAATTTTAACCAATGGCAATTGAGTTGAAGTAAAAAGCCTTGGCGAATATTCGTCAAGGCTTTTTTTAATGAATAAAAGTCGTTTTCTAATTTATTCCTTCCCCATTGTTTACCCCATCTTCATCTGGGTTGACAAACACCAATTTTCCATCGGCATTTTCTGTCATTAAGATCATGCCTTCACTTTCTACACCACGTAATGCTCTTGGTGCCAGGTTAACAAGTACCGTAACTTTTTTGCCTACAATATCTTCTGGCTTAAAGCTTTCTGCAATACCAGATACTATGGTTCTAACATCTAAACCGGTATCTACTTTTAAAACCAAAAGTTTTTTGGCTTTCGCCATTTTTTCAGCTTCAATAATAGTACCTACACGCATATCCAATTTAGAAAAATCGTCGAATGTAATGGTGTCTTTTTGTGGCATTGCTTTTTTGTTTTCGTTCTCGTTTGCTTTTTTGGTCGCTTCCAATTTATCTAACTGCGCTTGAATTTCACTATCCTCAATTTTTCTAAATAGCAATTCTGCTTTGTTTATTTGATGCTCTGGTTGTAGCAATGCTTCTTTTGTTAAAACATCATCCCAATTAAGACTTCGACTACGCTCAGTCTCCGACGAAGATAGATTTAAAATATTCTTTAGTTTATTAGATGTGAATGGTAAAAATGGTTCGCTCAGAACCGCTAACCCGGCAGCAATTTGTAGGGCTACGTTCATAATGGTTTTTACACGTTCTTCGTCAACCTTAATTACCTTCCATGGTTCTGCATCCGCTAAATATTTATTACCTAAGCGTGCTAAGTTCATTAGTTCTTGACCAGCTTCCCTAAAACGATAGCGTTCAATGGAGCTTGAAATTATTTCTGGGTACTTTCTTAATTGTTCAAGTGTCTCGGTGTCAACATCGGTTAAACTTCCTGCGGCTGGTACTTTACCTTCATAGTATTTGTTGGTCAATACCACAACTCGGTTAATAAAATTCCCTAAAATGGCTACTAACTCATTATTGTTGCGGGCTTGAAAATCTTTCCAGGTGAAATCATTATCCTTGGTTTCCGGAGCATTCGCTGTTAATGTGTAGCGCAGCGAATCTTGCATTTCAGGGAAATCTACCAAATACTCATGTAACCATACTGCCCAATTTTTAGAAGTAGAAAGCTTGTTGCCTTCTAGGTTCAAGAACTCGTTGGCAGGAACATTTTCCGGTAAAATATAACTTCCTTCCGCTTTTAGCATAGAAGGGAAAATAATACAATGAAAAACGATATTATCCTTCCCTATAAAGTGCACTAGTTTCGTATTTTCATCTTTCCAGTAGGGTTCCCAGTCTTTACCTTCACGCGCAGCCCACTCTTTGGTAGATGATATATACCCTATAGGCGCATCAAACCATACATAAAGTACTTTTCCTTCTCCACCATCAACGGGTACGGGTATTCCCCAATCTAAATCCCTGGTGACCGCTCTTGGTTCTAGGCCACCATCTATCCATGATTTACATTGGCCGTATACATTTGGCTTCCAATCGTCTTTATGGCCTTTTAAAATCCAGTCTCTTAAGAATTCTTCATATCTATCCAAAGGTAAAAACCAATGTTTTGTTTCTTTGGTTGTGGGTACGGTACCGGTTATAGTTGATTTCGGATTTATTAAATCGGTTGCATTTAAACTGGACCCACAGTTTTCGCACTGATCACCATACGCTTCTTCATTACCACATTTTGGGCAAGTGCCTATGACGAAGCGATCTGCTAAAAACTGTTGTGCTTCTTCATCGTACAACTGAGCAGTAGTTTCCTCTATAAAATCTCCTTTTTCATACAGGTTTATAAAGAATTCTGATGCTGTTTTATGGTGCACGGGAGCAGAAGTTCTAGAATAATTATCAAAGGTGATACCAAAATCCATGAAGGACTGCTTAATAATAGCATGGTATTTATCGATGATATCTTTAGGTGTTAAGCCTTCTTTTTTTGCTTTCATTGAAATGGCAACACCATGTTCGTCACTACCACAAACAAAGGCAACATCTTTACCTATTGATCTTAAGTAACGAGCGTAAATATCTGCAGGTACATAAACACCGGCCAAATGACCAATATGTATTGGACCATTGGTGTATGGTAATGCTGCGGTAATCGTATATCTAGAGGGTGATTCGGTCTTGGACATCAAAAATTAATTAAGCTGCAAAAATACTGAATTTGCTGGGAGATTTACCAAATTCTTATCAATTGTAAGTGGAAGTATTCAAGAAAATAAGGAAGTGAAATATTCAATATTTATACGAATGCTCAAGATAGACTGTTATTATATAAAGAATCTTTAGTAATTAAAGTATTTACTTATGAGTACAGGAAAACATAAAAAGTTGATTTTGGATGCAAATTTTAAATTCGCAGGTAACGATGAAAATAATAAGGATGTTACTGTGGTGCATAAAGACAAGCACCATAGGGTAAAAAAAGAACTGTCTTTTCAAACCGGGGAAAAGAAAACCAAATTGACATAAAAAATGCCCGATAACATCAACGATGAACCGGGCATTATTCTTTGGGAAACAGTTTAAGCTACCATTACCGATTTACTCATTTTTTGATTTTGTACACTGATACGATAAATGTACTTACCGGTAGATAGTTGTTCGGGCATGCGCTCTCGTATATTGATTTCGGTAGAACCTTCAAACATCATTTCATTAAAAACGGTGCCTACGTTCTGACCTAGAATATTATAAAGTTGAATATCTACATGGGCTGAAAATGGCATTTCCAAATAGATATGTGGGGTGCTATCCGTAGGATAATAAGGTTTATGGACCACTGCGTTCAATAAATCTGGATCGAACGGGGTCTCTGAATCCTCGTCTGGTCTAACAGGTGGTGTAACATCACCATCACTATACGCTATATCCGGAAAAGGTTCTCCACTGCAACTAAAGCCTAAATTTACAGGTACATAGGGTTTATAGTTTAGCAGATGTGCCTGTACCAAAGGGATGTCCACACAAAGCCATTCTGCAAGAACGGTTGCGTATAGATCCCTAAAATCCATGGTATACTCTAGATTGCCACGGCCATCTGGGTCATCTAAGGTAGGGTGGTCCCCAACAAATGCACTACCATTTAGTCCTGAGCCAAAAAACAAGGTAGGTGATGCCTTACCATGATCGGTACCATTGGAACCGTTTTCAAATATCCTTCGACCAAATTCAGAAAATGTCATACTTAACACTTTGTTGTCTTGTTGGGTAAAGGCTAAATCTTCGTAAAAATTATTCACCGCAACAGATAGGGTGGTCATTAAGCGTGCATGTGCTTCCGGTTGGTTACCGTGGGTGTCAAAGCCGCCCATGCTGATCATGTATACCTTGGTGCCTAGATTACCTTTGATCAAACGTGCCAGTAAGGCCATTTGTCTTGCAAAACCGTTATCCTGATATTCTACTTGGTTCTGTCCACGTTCATATGCTTCATGAATAATACCTGAGTATTCATATGTGGTATTGGCTACTCCTCTAAGAAATTTTAGTTGGTCGCCATACATACAATCGTTAAATAAATTGTCCTCTAAACCATACACTACGCCAGACTCCGCAATTTCCTCTAATTGGTCTATGTTAGAGGTCACGAAGGCATAATTGGTCTCATCGCCTTGAAAAACCAAACTACCAAACTGACCTATTTGGATAGCCGCTGGGGCTGCTGGCGGATTTATAAGATAATCTGGGTATATACTTTCAAAATGTCTGCCCATCCAACCGGTTTTTTCACCGCTAAAGCCAGTGGTGGTAATATCCGTATTAGCAAAAATATCCGAACCTGTAAAATGGGAAAGACTCTGGCCTTCATATCCTACTCCATGAACGGCTTTGAACTGTCCTTCTTGCCACATGGGGGCAAGTGCATTCATGTATGAAGGAACTCCAAATTCATCGGTTAGTTTTAAAACTTTACTTTCCGGAACATAAATATTTGGCCTAGCGTTGGCGTAACTGTCATATTGTTCCAAAGGAATGATGGTGCTAAGACCGTCGTTACCTCCAGAAAGGCGAATTAAAATTAGAATATTGTCCGTTTCTGCTGCGGCTATTCCAGCTGACAGAGGGGAAGGGGATGAGGCGGTCAACATATTGGCACCTAGCATCATGGACCCAGAACCAGCAATACCCATTGCCTGTAAAAAGGAACGTCTGCTCCAGGTTTTATGTTCATCGTCATGGCCTTCATGTTGCAGACCTTTATATGGAGAGTGGTGTGTATTGCACATAGTCGTAGGTGTTATTTTAATTGAAACTCAGGTTGTCTTGCTAAATATTGAAGTAAAAGATACACTTGATAGGGAGCTTGTGGCCATGTGGCCAATGTCCAAGTGTTTTGATTGCCACCTTCATAATACGCATCTTCAACATCGCTTCTAAAAATAGCGAACGCCTTTTCGTATTCAGGCTCGTTCAATAAGCCTTTAGGTAAAATAAAGTCGATTATTGCTCTGGCAATTATATCAGGATTGGTACTGGTTAAACCATCATTACCTGAAATTTCAAGGCCTAAACTTCTAAATTCCTCATTGTCTGCCATATAAAAACCTTCAATGATGCTTTCAATGGTAAGCCAACGGCCAATCATGAAATTGGTGTTGATCCACGACCTGTCTCGTTGCCATCCGGCAACATCAAAAGGCTCAAAGATTTCTTGGCTCAATAAAGCGCTATAATTCACCATTTCCGCAACATTGGTATCGTTATAGGTAAAATCGGTCTCTTTTAAGGTGTTAAAATAAAAGTCAATTGGACTTTTTATAATTACCCCAATGGCTTCATCATCAAAGAAATGCTGGCTTTTAAACAACTGTCTTAAAACCGGAGCAATTTCAAAATTACTAGCTTCAAATGTTGCGGCCATTCCGTCAATAATAACTTGAGCATTATTAGCTTCATCCCTTGAGTCTGGGTGTACAAAAAATTCATAAAGCTTACGGCAAATGAATTCTGCTATTTGGCTTGATCGCTGTTCAAATAGGTTATCTATTACCTCATCGTACCCAAAATTACCTGTTTGGCCAAAAATGGTTTTTGATCCGGTATCATGCTTAGTTGGGTCAAAAGTAACTGGCGAACACCCTATTTCTCCACGTTCTACATAACCACTGAGCGCCCTTGACGTTTCAATGATGTCCTCTTCTGTATAGGCGATCCCTTCACCAAGGGTAAAAAGTTCATACAGTTCACGTGCATAATTTTCATTGGGATTGTTCCCATTATTATACACACCATCCAAATAATATAACATGGCATTGGTTAGCCCTATTTCATGGACAAAGGTCTTGAAATTGCCTATGCTGTTACGCTGCAGACAATTAATATATTCATAGAGGTATGCGTTACAGTTGTATACTTCTAGTTCCGTTACAAAATGATTGCTCCAGAAGAAACTAAGCCTATCCCTAAGATTATTGTTTAAAAGGGCATTGGCATAGGTTAATCTAAATTCCCGTTGTTGTTGATTACGCAATTGGTTGCGCGCCTCATCATCTTCAGGATAGTTTGCATTGGTCCAATTTGCCCAAGTAGGAGCAGGTGTTGGGGGCATATTCAAAGCTTGGTCCACTAAATTATCCACTAGGTTACCGGCATTTTGTCCAACGGTTTGGTTAATGGTGGATACCGATGCACTAAAACCTAACCTCCTATATAAGTGAGATGCTCTTATTTGGTCTAAGGGTGCGGTGTACGGAGCAAGAGTAGAAGTATTACAATTAATGAAATATTCCATAATCTTAAATAGGCATTTGTATTACGTTCGTAGAGTTGGGGCTTCTATGCTAAACGTTTCGAAATTTGCTATAGTATTTTAAACTATCTATTTTCGATACTTCTTGATTCAAATAACGATATTATATATCAATTTAGCGTTGAAACACCGTTATTTTCGATGAATTACATATTTATGCAGCAATATTATGGGGAAACATAATGAATTTGGAAAGGAAGGAGAGCAAATAGCGGTAGACTATCTTACCCAAAAAGGATATCATATAGTTTATAGAAATTACAGATATCTACAAGCGGAAATTGATATTATAGCTAAAAAAGAGGATGATTTGGCCATCATTGAAGTCCGGTCTAGACGGTCAGATTATATAGAATCTATTGCTGAAACCGTAACCCCTAAAAAAATAAAACTTCTGGTAATGGCCGCCAACCATTATGTAACGGATAATGATCTAGACGTTAACGTACGGTTCGATATTATTACCATTTTAAAGAACAAGAAACGTTTTGAACTTGAGCATTTAGAAGCGGCTTTTTATCATTTTTAAGGTAATTGGCTGGGTAGGTAGATTTTATATAAAAACATTTTGTTTTATTTGTAACAAGTTGTTATATTTGCATCATAACAACAACCAAACAACAAAATGAAGACAATATCATCAGTCGTAGAAGAGTACATTAAGAAGAAACCGTTCTTACAAAGTGCACTGGCCCAAGGAATCATCAACCTTACCTCATTATCAAGAATTGTAAAACCTGAAATTGAGCATGAGCTTGGCAAGGATATTCGCAATGGAGCTATTGTGATGGCCTTAAAAAGATTGTCAGATGACTTGGAATTTAGGGCAACCCATAAAATTTTAAAGGTTTTAAAGAATATTGGTGAAATTACCGTGCGTTCTTCTTTGACTGATTATACCTTTTTGGCATCTGATAAAATATTGGTGCACCAAGCAAAATTGTTGGAAGAAATCAATAATAACCAAGATGTATTTTACACCTCTAGTCGTGGTGTCAATGAAATAAATATTGTGATCAGTAATGTGATGGATAAAACCGTTGAGTTATTGTTCAAAGATGAAAAATGCACCCAAAAAGCAGAAGACCTTTCATCAATTACCGTTAAGTTACCTGCAGAAAATGTATCCGTTCCGGGTATTTACTATTTCATATTTCAACGATTGGCCTGGGAAGGAATAGTCCTATATGAAGTAATTTCTACAACGAATGAATTTACAATTCTGGTCAATGACGAACAGGTAGATATGGCTTTTAAAACCATTAAGGATTTAAAGTCGCTCTAATTTTCCAAAAAATCTATCAATTCCTTATCGGATTCTGGTTTGGCAAGTATTCGTTTTTCGCTATCCAAGACAATATAGGTGGGTGTACTTTGGATGCCAAAGGTCTTGGCATATTCACTTTCCCATTTTCCTAAGGCAATAGCATGGTTAAAATCCGGTAATGTGGCAGAAACCTTTTTCCAATTGGATTCATTGTCCTCCAAACCTATCGCAATGGTTTTTAAACTAGGATGTTTTTTAAGTTCCTTGTGCAGTGTAGGTAACTCTTTTAAACAATGGGAACATGTACTGCTCCAAAAAATGAGCAGATAGTTTTCTGCGTTTTCCATTGTGGACAAGGCGTAGGTTTTATTGTCCTTTTGCCAGGTAATATCTGGTGATACTGCACCTAACCTTAGTCTAGATGCCATTGCAATTTCATCTACTAAGGATTGGTTGCCATTGGCTATGGCCAATTTTTTTAAATGATTTTCAAAAATATAATCCGCTACCGTTGACATAGCGTTTACATCTGCTATAGCCCATAACTGCTGAATAGCCTTTACTTGAAAAGATAGTGGTGTGCTAGATATGATATTGACGGTAGTGTTTATATTTTTTATAACCTCCTGTTCTAATTGCTCTGCACTGGTTATTGTTAATGGTAAGGCGGAAAAGACATAGTTAGCAAACTTATCCGTTAAAAAATTGGAACCTTGTAGTAATCCGTTATTGACATCCAAATAATCATAATGATGCGCTTTTTTATTTTTTAAATAACGTTCTAAACCTTCATACTGATCTGGTGTATACGATTTATTAGCTTTTACAAAAACATGAGCAAGCGTACCCTCAGATTCTTTTTCATAGGTTTTTTGAACGTAGTTCAGATTTTCAATTCGTGTTTTAAACTCCTCTTTTGAACCATTACCCTTTTCATAGAACTCCATTAATTGGTCTTGAGCTTCTGTAATGGCATTAAAATAATTGTTATATACTTTGTTTTCTTTAGAATCGGTAATATTTATACCTTCTTCCAAGCTGAAATTAAAAGTGATCTGCTCCTTTTTATTATAGAGAATATCAATATAAAACTCATCTTGCGGAACAGCATAAACCAATCTATACATACCTGGCTGTGCCGTAATGGGCATGGTTAGGTGAAAAGTGCCTTCTTTAATGGAGGTGTCCGTGACATACCGTTCCCCACCAGGGGTAAGTTCGTAAGCAATTAACCATTTAAAATCTTTGGCCGGCGAAAAATTACCTGAAATTGAACCTTGCGCATTGGTGAATAGTGTCGCTAATAAAATATAAATAAATAGAAATGGTTTCATAACAAGTTAAATGCAATTAATGGGCCAAAACAAAATAAAGGGTCTTGCCAAGTTATAATTGTTTGGTACGGGATACAAAATTAATAACTGCAAATTCAAAAGAGAAGATGATGATAAACTATTACTAAAGATTACTACTATTTAAGGTAGATCGTTCTATGCCCATATGATTTAGAGTTTCAATAATCTTTATGATTTCCTTCTCATGTACATAACCATCTGCAATTGCCACTTGGTCCAAAAGTTGGGCCAAGATTTGTTTTTTATGCAATGGCATACCACCAAGAATTTTATAGGCTTCTTCTTTGTTGAGGTTTCTTGACTGACCTATAAAGAAAGCGTCAAAATGAAAACGGTGCATCAACTCTGTCAATAATTTCATTTCGGCGGGATCTACCTTGCTATCCGCCAAAATAACATAATCAACCATTTTGACAAGCGCCAGTTTTTCTTCTCTAGTAAAAGTCATACCATTATTCCGTTTCTTCCCCTATACCAATATTAATAAATGTTTCTATGATCAGATCCATTTCCTTTTTATGCACAGACCCATCTGAAATGGCAACTTTATCTAGAATTTCCGCTAGTGCCTTTTTCTGTTCATAGGGTATGTTATACAGGGTAACAATGGCATTATCGTAGTCTAATTGTTTGGTTCGCTCAATAAAAGCATCGTCAAAACCAATTACTTTTTTTAATCTATTAAGTATTTCTATTTCTGCGGGGTGAACTTTACCATCTGCATTTATAACCTCATAAATCAACTTTACAAAGGCCGCTTTTACAAACTCTTCAAATTTCATGCGTATATTTTAAAAGTAGAAAGATAAGTAAAAAGCGAGAATATATTAGGTTGAAAGCCAACCAATTCATTGAGTTTATACGAACAATAGTCTTTTAGTCTTTAAATGGATAGGGGCCATAAACGGCATCCCTAAATTTTTTGTGTAAACCTATTTGGTCATACGGGAACAACTGCACAAAAAGTACTGCGGTCAATTTGTTTGCCGGATCTACCCAAAATAAGGTAGATGCTGCGCCATCCCAGTAGAATTCACCTACGGTACCGTTATTTTCTTCAGGTGTTTTAGGGGGTGCAATCCGTACGGCAAAATCAATACCAAACCCAACCTGCCCTTTAGTAGGTAGCCAAGAACGTTCCGTAATACTGTCTGCTAAATGATTGGTAGCCATAAGTTGAACGGTTTCCGGTTGTAATATCCGGATATCATCCAATTGGCCTTCATTGACCAACATTTGGGTAAAACGCATATAATCGTCCAAGGTAGAGGTGAGCCCGGAACCACCTCTGGTCAGTGGCCAATGTTCGGTATAATTGTCATAGGTAATAGTGTCTTGAACCAATATGCCCTCATCTTTCCTAATATAAAGTTTGGCAAAACGATTTCTATCCGCCACCGGAATAAAATATCTTGTCTCTGACATTTTTAAGGGGTCCAAAATATGTTCTCTTACATAGTTGCCATAGGGTATGCCAGATATTCTTTCTACCAACAGTGCTTGTACATCTACACTTGGCCCATACTCCCATTGGGTGCCGGGTTGAAACCATAAAGGGGTTTCACCCATTTTTTGGGCCATTTCTGTTAGGGTATTTTCCCGGTTCATGGCATCTGCTTTTTTCATGACTGTGCTTAACCCTGGTATATCATTTCTATTGGGAAAACCCGCCGTATGTCTGGTAATATCCCTAATGGTGATTTCACGGTCTAGTTGTTTGGTTTTGATATTTCCTTTTTCATCAACCCCATCATAAACGCTCATGTTTGCAAATTCAGGAATGTATTTAGAAATGGGCTCATCTAGTTTAAAACGCCCTTTTTCGTAAAGGGTCATCAGTGCCGTACCGGTAATTGGCTTGGTCATTGAATAGATCTGTACAATGGTATTGCGATCCATAGGTTTGTTTGCCGCAATATCCGCATAGCCAAAAGCATTATAATATACCTCTTTCCCTTCTTCAAAAATCAAGGCAGAGATACCGGCTACATTTTTAGAATCTACAACCTGTTGTAGCACGGAATCAATTCTGGCTTTTGCCAATGGGGTAATTATGGCCGACTCTGTGGCGATAGATGTTGATGGAGCCTCTTTACAAGCTATAACCAGAATGAGCAAGGCAAGGGCATAGAATAATTTTTTCATGATGTATAAAGGAAATGATGCTTTCTAAATGTACTAAATATAATTTTGGCAATAGTTTAGCGCGCCAGTGCCAAAACTTCGTTCCAAATTTTACTGCTCACCATCATGCCTTCATTCTTATTTTTTATTCTAGTAGCCATAGTACGTTCTCCTGGATAATACGTAGCATCTCCTTTTTTAATGGGATCAACATCTTGGGTGTATGCTATAATTTCGTTTATAAGTTTTTCCTGCAGGTCCCTATCTGAAAACCTGTTGGGGTCTATGCAAAGAAATACTTGTGAAATTGCCGTTTCACTTTCTTTTTCGCCAATTTTATAGGTAGAGTTTCCTGCGGACAATAGGGTTGCCAACATGTCTAAAATCATGGATAATGCGGAACCCTTCCAGTAACCTACGGGAATAGCACGCCCAGAATCTATAATATCTTTAGGTTTTTTACTTAAATGGTCATTTTTATCCCAACCACCCTCAAAAGGTAGCAGCTCATTTTTTAAATGTAAATTTTCCATTTTGCCAAAAGAAAATTGAGACAATGCCATATCCAAAACAACATGTCCTTCTTTTCTTGGTATGGCAATTACCAATGGGTTATTGCCTAAACGATTATGCTTGCCGCCCCATGCGGGCATATTGGGCGTAGTGTTCGTAAACATAATGGCTATACAGTCCTGCTCTGCCGCTTGCCAACCGTACGTTCCGCCACGCATCCAATGATTGGTGTTTCTTAAGGCTACCAAACCCATGCCATGCTCTTTTGCCAATGAAATTGCACCATTTGTTGCACTTAGGGCATTTAAAACACCGGAACCCAAATTACCGTCCCAACGTTCCATACTTCCCATTTCAGCAATTTTAGTAGGTGATGCACTAATGTTTATAAGGCCCCTGCGTACATAATCTATAAATACCGACACCCTATTAATGCCATGAGAAGTAATTCCGTCTAACGTACTTTCCGTATGTATTTTTGCTAATGTCAGTGCCTGGGTTTCTGAAAAAGAGTATTTGAGAAATACAGCTTTTAGCACTTTTTGCATTTCTTCCTTAGAAATTAAGACCTCGTTCAAGCTAATTAATTTAATTTGGTTGAAACAACAAGATACACAAGTTGACAGGTCTTTTAAAACAATGGGCTATAAAACCTAATGATTACTGAAAATAGAATAGATTAAAGCAAAATGATCTATCAAGAAAATAGGTATTTGGTATGGGCTATGCTAACCTCTTTTTGCCTTCATCATGCCTATGGCGTTATAAATATATTTGATTAAATCATTTTCCTTTTCGTGAATAAAACCATCTGCCAAGGCTACATCCTCTAAAATTTGTGCTAGGTTATTTTTTTTGTCCTGAGTCATTTTCTTTAAGATAACTACACTCTGGGCCGTATCTATGGTACGTGCCTGTATTAGAAAATTACTATCAAAATCTATGATAGACATTAATCTGCTCAATGCATTTATTTCGCCCTTATGTATTTTACCATCTGCAACAATTACAGCATCAATTACGTTGACTATGGCCAACTTTTCAGATAAATCAAAATTCATTAAACAATTTGTTTTTCTTTTGTTTCAAACGGCTTTAACGCTAAATAGGCCCGGTCTACAGACCTAATATTTTCAAATACCAATAGTAATCGTAAGCCATTACGAGTCTGTTTTTCTTTTATCTTGCACTGCTGTGCGTGAGATTGTACGTATTGTAAAACTTGTGTAAAGGTAGTGGTTTGATAAAATGCTGATTGTTGGTCACTAATAAAGTAACCGATCATTTTACCTTTTTTCATTACAATTTTCTCTAACCCAATACTGTTTGCAATCCATTTTATACGAACGGAATTCAATAAATCCGCAGCTTCGTCCGGCAATTCTCCAAAACGGTCTACCAATTGCGACTCAAATTTCTGTAATGCCTCTTCATCCTTTATTTGGTTTAAGTCTGTATATAAGGTAAGCCTTTCCGTGATATTATTAATATAATCATCCGGGAAAAGTAATTCAAAATCAGTATCTAGTTGTGTTTCCTTGACAAATATCTTTTCCTGTGGCCCCTCAACCTCATCATATAAATCCTTAAACTCGTTCTCCTTAAGTTCCTCTATGGCTTCGGCCAATATTTTTTGATAGGTCTCAAAGCCAATTTCATTGATGAAACCGCTCTGTTCTCCTCCTAAAAGGTCTCCTGCACCCCTTATTTCCAAATCTTTCATGGCAATATTAAAACCACTGCCCAATTCCGTAAATTGCTCAAGGGCTTCTATTCGTTTACGGGCATCGGTAGTCATGACCTCATATGGGGGCGTAATAAAATAGCAGAATGCCTTCTTATTACCACGCCCTACGCGACCACGCATTTGGTGTAAATCACTTAAGCCAAAGTTGTTCGCATTATTAATGAAGATGGTATTGGCATTGGTCACATCCAAGCCACTTTCAACAATAGTGGTGGATACAAGAACATCAAATTCACTGTTCATAAAGCCTAGCATTAATGCCTCTAGTTTTTTGCCATCCATTTGACCATGGCCAATACCCACCTTGGCATCGGGTACCAAACGCTGGATCATACCGGCGACTTCTTTAATGTTTTCAATTCTATTATGAATAAAGAACACTTGACCGCCACGTTCTATTTCATAGCTTACGGCATCCCTAATGGTTTCTTCGTTAAAACGAATGACTTGACTTTCAATGGGGTATCTATTTGGTGGGGCTGTGGTAATGGTAGATAAATCCCTAGCGGCCATTAAACTAAACTGTAATGTTCTTGGTATGGGTGTTGCCGTTAACGTTAGGACATCTACATTTTCTTTGATGGATTTTAATTTATCCTTTACCGCTACGCCAAATTTTTGCTCCTCATCCACTATCAATAGGCCTAGGTCCTTGAATTTTACATTTTTGTTGACCAGCTGGTGGGTTCCAATGATGATATCCACTTTACCTTCTGATAATTTTTGTAACGTTTCTTTTTTCTCCTTTGCCGTTCTAAACCTGTTTAAATAATCTACCGTTACGGGCATATCCTTTAGACGTTCCGCAAATGTTCTATGGTGTTGAAATGCCAAAATAGTGGTAGGTACCAAAACGGCAACTTGTTTACCGTTATCCACTGCTTTAAAGGCGGCCCTTATGGCAACTTCCGTTTTCCCGAAGCCTACGTCCCCACAAATTAAGCGGTCCATAGGCCGTTCACTTTCCATATCCCTTTTTACATCTTCTGTGGCGGTACTTTGGTCTGGGGTGTCCTCGTAAATAAAAGAGGCTTCCAGCTCATTTTGCAAATAACTGTCCGGGTTATATTGAAAACCTTTTTCCAGCCTTCGTTTTGCATAGACCTTAATAAGGTCAAAGGCAATCTTTTTAACCCTGGTCTTGGTCTTGTCCTTTATCTTTTTCCAAGCTCCGGAGCCTAATTTGTATATTTTTGGCGGGGCACCGTCCTTACCATTGAATTTTGAAATTTTATGCAAGGAATGTATACTTACGTATAGAATGTCTCTTTCCCCGTACATAAGTTTGATGGCCTCTTGTTTTTTACCCTCAACATCTATTTTTTGAAGTCCGCCAAATTTACCTATGCCATGGTCTATATGGGTAACATAATCCCCAATTTCTAATTTATTGAGTTCTTTTAGGGTAATGGCCTGTTTCTTGGCGTAGCCATTTTTTACATGGAATTTATGGTAGCGCTCAAAAATTTGATGATCCGTATAACAGACCAATTTTTGGTCATCATCTATAAAACCTTGAAATAAGGGGAATACTATAATTTGATAATGTACTTGTTCGTTAACTTCCTCAAAAATATCATGAAAGCGTTTTGCCTGTTGTTCGCTTGCGCAGAAGATGTAATTTGTATACCCCTGTTCCCGGTAACTATTCAGGTTTTCTATGAGCAGGTCAAACTTTTTGTTGAAAGAGGGTTGGGGTTTTGTATGATAGGCAATAGTTGTCGTTTCCTCTTTTTTAGCATCCATTGTAATACAGGTAAACTCTGCTAAATGCTTTTTAAAGTCAGCACCACCCATAAACAATTCTTCTGGTTGGGCATGTTTTATATCTGTGGATAGTTTGGTGAACGCTTCTTTTGCTTTTTCAAAAAAATCGTCTAAACGGCCGTATAAAAAATCGGTATTCTTGGAAAAAACCAAAGTTTTAGCGGCTATATAGGATAAAAAACTCTGTCTTTTCTCGGTCAAAAATTTATTGGCCATATTTGGAACCACGGTAATAGATTTTACCTTTTCCTTGGATAGCTGTGTTTCTACATCAAATGTTCTAATACTGTCTATCTCATCCCCAAAAAACTCTATTCTATATGGCTCATCATGAGAGAAGGAATACACATCCACAATACCTCCCCTAACAGAAAATTCACCGGGTTCGGTAACAAAATCCACTCGTTTAAACTTGTATTCAAACAGGACTTCATTTAAAAAATCAAGGGAAAGGGTATCTCCCAATTTCATTTTTAGGGTACTCTTATCCAGCTCTTTTCGGGTAACGACTTTTTCAAAAAGTGCATCTGGATAGGTGACAATAATGGCCGGTTTTTTTCTGGAGTTGATCCTGTTCAAAACCTCGGCACGTAATAGAACATTGGCATTGTCCGTTTCCTCAATTTGGTACGGTCTTCTATAACTGCCGGGATAGAACAATACATCGTTCTCACCTACTAAACGTTCCAGGTCGTTCAAATAATAGGCAGCCTCTTCCTTATCATTGAAAATAGCCAAAAATGGGCGGTCAGCGTTTTTAAAGACATTGGCCAATACAAAAGATAATGAGGAGCCGGTAAGTCCTTTTAATTGTATTGTTTCGGTTTCCTTATTTTGAGATTGGGCAATAGTTTTCAGCAGTTTCCCAGTTTGGGGAGACTGTTCATACCGTTGTTGGATTGAAGAATGACTCAACAGAAAAAGATTTTTGCAAATATAAGGATACGGTCATTAAAGAAATGTGGTTGAATGACGTAATTTCAGGATGTAAAAGGTTTATGGAATATTTTTAATTTTTCAAAAATATATTTTATCTAATCAAAATACAGGTAGTTCGTCGATAAAATAAAGCATTTCATCGTAAAAATATAAAATCCTCTATTTTTATAAGGGTTTTTTAGGTGCATTTAAGGCCAGGTTTTTTTTAACTTGAATGGAAACTAAATACGCCGGCGGGAAACAGTGTAGTATTAAGATTACTACTAAAATCGTGTATATAGATGGAAATTCCGTTTTAGTAACCGAATATTCTGGATGTGATGATAGCCCAATGCAAAAAACGGCACGTTCCCTAACCGCGGCTACTAGTGATTGCCCAGACGGAGACGATGGCGAAGTGGCTGTAATATCGGTGACTAAAAAAGCCTTTCTAATAGAAAACAGTATAATATCAACACAACTTGATCCTTGCTCAGCTCAGATTTTAACTGAGCTGAAAAACTTACAACAAAATGACATTGCCATGATTATTTCTAGGTTCGGCACCCCTAATTCAGTTTATGATTGGGAGATAAAAACAGCAAATCCTTTGATCAATTCCAATAACGATGCTGAAACAGATTGGAAAAGGGATTCAAATGACAACGCTTTAGATTACAATTATTTGACCCATATTAAACCAAACTACATTAATCAGGCCACACAAATTGCAATAGCTAGAACAATACTTCATGAAATGTTACATGCCTATCTAATTAGTCTTATAGACGATGCTCTAATTACTGGTAGCTCAGAAGTCACCAATTTTCCAATTCTTTGGAATGCCCTTGTTAATAAAACATATAATAACAATCCCAATAGACTTCATCATGAAGAAATTTCAAGAAAGTTCATTACGCCATTGCAAGATGCTTTAAAGGAATGGGATGGAGCCAAAGAATCCAACCGATATTATGAAGATTTAGCATGGGGTGCTCTTGAAGGTACTTCTACATTTAATTTATTATATTCTAACAGTTCGACTATCCGAAATCGAATTCTAAATACCAATAGGGCTGAAGACACAAATAGTATACAAGGAGGTGTGACGCCAAAATCGAATTCATGTAATTAAATATTATTATTATTATTATTATTATGAAATATTTAGTCATTTCTATATTTTACTTGACCATCAGTTCCTGTGCAGCTCAAAGCTCACAAGAAATTAGATTAAACAAGACTGATTATGAAATCATAACAATCTTTATAAACCAAATGTTTCCAGAAAATTTTAATCTTTTATCAGAAGTGTCAGGTGACAATGTCATTAAAAGGTTTATTGGTAAATATCAGGATCACCTTAAAGTTTACAAAAATTCCGATAGTATATGTAGAAATAGTAAAGACATAGAGAAATTAAAAATATCTTGTCCTATTGCGGATTCATTTCAGATGTATGAAAATTTACTATCTGATGAGGACATTTCGTATTTTCATGGTACATATTCTCATGCTCAGGAATTTGAAAAATTAAATATTAATAGAATTTTTGATAAGAGTTCTATGTTAGTAGTCGAAGGCAATTATCCAAGTTTGGAAATATTAAACATATATTATAATAGAAAAGGAGATTTAGGTATTATTGCTTATAGAAAAAACTACAACAAAAATGAATCTGAAAGTAACTTTTATATACTGAAAAAAATGAAAAATATCTGGTGGAAACCCTTAGGCTCTTTTAAGTTATAGCCCATTTTACTGCGAAGTGTTCTGCCTTCCCGCTGGCGCAAGCATCCTGCTTATGCCTCTGACCCGTTCCCTAACCGCGGCTTCTAGTGATTGCCCAGACGGAGACGATGAGGAAGTGGCGGTGTTCAATAGAGCAACTGTAAGGAATATAAAGGAAAATTGGATTTGGAGTATTATACTCCTGAATTTGACTGGATATCTTCTAATCATGCAGAGGCTGATAGATTGAACAATTTTTTAAAAGACAATACGGTTAATGGGGTGCTTGATCCGTTTGTGAAGGAGTTTGCTCTTAAAGCTTTGGAGGATTTACAAGAATCCGTTACATGGACAACATTAAATCAAATTATAAAAGAAAATTTTAAAAATTATTGATGATAAAAGCTCAGAATTTAAAGTGTTAGCAATTAGTTCTTAAATTAAAAAAAATGAATATTAGAATATTAACTTTAACCGTAGTCCTTTTATCAATATGTGCGGATGTATATTCACAAAAAAAGGTTAGAAAAGTAGGTAAAGACACGTTATTTTTCAAATACGACACCAACTTCCTTCAGAAAACAGAAAAAGATAGTTCATTGTTTTATTTATCAAACATGCATAATAATTTAAGAGAAGGATTGAAGCTAAGTTTTAGACTTGAAGAATTGTTTAATGTAAAGAATGGACAACCATTAAATTTTAAAGACTATTTAAAAAAAAGAGGCCTTTTTAATGAAGACAATTTTCAATATAAGTATTTAAGGATTTTTAAAAAATTCGAAGACTATACGGTGATTTTTGTTGATTCTACTGAATACTCTGATTTAAAGTTTTATCAGGCAAACGCAATTTTAGATATAGAATAAAATACTTAAGTAGCTAACAACTTTAAAACATATGGATTGCCTTTTTTTCACAAAAGATAATTCTAAGAGCAGTTTGTAACTTTTAAAACAAACATGGTTCATCAGAAAAGCTAATTAATAAAAGAATACCAATATTATATTTTAGATATAAACCCTATTTTGTAATAAGTATTATTACTAAAATGTATCCCTTATAAGGATACCCAAGCAACGGATACCACTCATTTTAATCGAATATGGGTTACATTTTAAACCATAATTGTCAGAACTTCGAATACCATAAAAGATGTAGGTCTTTCCTTAGCGTAAAAATGTGGTTTTACAATTTGGTTCTTATATAAAATACCCTGACCTAAACATAATTAATTACTGATGGAGAAAAAGAAATTTGATGTTTTTGTAATAGGTAGTGGTATTGCCGGCCATACGGTGGCCAAAGCATGTGTAGAAGCAGGAAAGAAAGTGGCCATTGCAGATATTCGTGAGTTTGGAGGTACTTGCGCCAATAGAGGATGTGACCCCAAAAAAGTATTGATCGGTGCCACGGAAGCATTGGAGCAGGCTCAAAATTTAAAAGGAAAGGGATTGCGAACTAAAATCACGATTAATTGGAAGCAATTGCAAAAGTTTAAACAAAGCTTTACCGATAAGATACCTGCGGGGACAGAAAAGGAATTAAAGGATCTTGGAATTAAATTATATCATCAATCCCCTAAATTTTTGAATGAACAAACCCTTTCCGTAGAGGGTAAAACGGTTTTCGCGGAAAAAATTATCATTGCAACTGGCTTGGTGCCAAGACCCCTTTCTATTACGGGAGCCAAACACCTTAAGGTCAGCGACGATTTTTTAGATTTAAAAAAACTGCCCAAACAAATTGTCTTTATTGGAGCAGGGTATATTGCCATGGAATTTGCACATATTGCAGCTAGGGCAGGAGCGGAGGTCACTGTCTTAGATACAGGAAAAAGAGCTTTGAAAGCTTTTGATCCGGACTTGGTGAAGGAACTGACCAAATATTCCGAATCTTTAGGTATTAAATTTATATTTGGAGCTAAGCCCACAGCCTTAAAGAAGAAAAGAAAGCGGTATAAACTTACCTATGAAATTAAAGGTAGCTCCAAAATCATAAAATCCTATGCGGTGTTCAATACTGCCGGTAGGGTGCCTGCAATTAAGGAACTGGAACTGGAGAAAGGTAATGTAGATTTTAATGAAAAGGGCGTTGTTACCAATGGTTATTTGCAAAGTACTAGTAATACCAACGTTTATGCTTGTGGTGATGTTTCGGATAAAAATTTGCCTTTGACTCCATTATCCGGTAGGCAAGGCTATGTGGTTTCCGAGAATATTTTAAAGGGGAATTCCAAGGAACTAAGCGTTCCTGTAATTCCTTCAGTGGTATTTACACTACCCAATTTGGCCACGGTTGGATATTCGGAAAAAGAGGCCCGTGGTAGGTATAAAAAGATAAGGGTAAATTATGATGTAGTACCAGGTTGGTTCAACGCTAAACGCATCAATGCACCGTTGTATGCCTATAAAGTGATTATGAACGATCGTACAGGAGAAATTGTTGGAGCTCATTTGTTGGGACCAAATGCCGGCGAAACAATCAATCTTTTTGCATTGGCCATAAACAAAGGTATGACGGACAAGGATATTAAATCTACCATCTTCACATACCCAAGCTGGGCCAATGATTTAAAGAGTATGGTCTAAGGTTTTTGCCGTAACCGCTCTTGAAGTTTTTTAAACGGATTTGTTCCGCGATTTTTATATCCATGTGCCATGATAGCCAAGAGTAATAGTACACAGCCCGCCAAGGCCGTATTCGCTATGGTAGAAAATGTGTCTTGGTGCCGTATATAAATTGCGAACAAGGCCCAAATGCCTACCGCAGCAAATTCTCTCATGTTCCTTTTCCATACCATAAGCAAGTTCAAAACAATAGCAACTATAATCATATTTACGGTCCAAGCGGTTTCAGAAAGAATGCCACCGTTCCAATCAAGTTTACTCAGATAAGCCGAAATATTTGCTATTGTTGCTACGGATATCCATCCGCTATAAAAACAAATAGGCCACCATACAAAGGCAATGGTAGTTATAGGAGCGTCCCAACGCTCCATATTGGTGTTGAGGATTATTTTGATGAGGGATACTAATATGCCTAGCATAATTAGCACGGAAAGACCGGTATAGTCATAGACAAATGCAAATACCCAACAACAATTTAATATATTGGCTATTGCAAACCAATACCCGGTCTGCTCTATAAAAACACTCTTCTTATTACTAAAAAACGCGCGCCTTACTTGAAATATTCCATAAACCAAAAGTGCTAAGAAAATGACACCCCAAATGGCAAAGGCATAGCCTGCCGGTGTAAACAGATTTTCATAACGTGCACTTATTTCACCAATAGTAGTATTGTTGAACGACATGGATTGGGATATGTAATTGACCCCAATGACCAATAGTACCGATACTAAATTTATAATGGCCAGTCTTTTCTTCATAATACTCAAAGCTATCATGTTAAATTTAGAGAAAAGAACTTATATAAAGAATTAAATGAACTATTTACGATAGCGACGCTTTTTCTTTACTTCTTTAATGGGTACGGGTAGCACCGCGTCACCTAGTAGGGCAAATACTTCGCAACCTTCACAGGGTTCTAGCGTGTAGGTGCCTGTAAACTCACCAAACGCAGGCAAAATCATTTGGTCTATTGTTTTATAAAAGCAAGGTAGTTTAACGGACTGGCGTCCCAATCCACTTAATTTAATAGCAGGGTGAATATGGCCGGAGAAATTAAAAAATCCTTCTCGTTCTTCTGGGTGATGAGTCAATAAAAAAGAATCGATTATCAGTTCAGGAATAACCTTTATTGCTAAAGCCTCATATTTTAAGGGAGATATAATATCATGGTTGCCGCTGACAAGAATAATTTTGGCTGATATTGTTTTTACCCAATCTGCAAAAAGTGCCCATTCTGTATTTAGGGTAGAATGAAATAAATCACCTAAAAAAATAATTGTTTTTGGTTTATAAAGTGCTACTAGGTTGGTTAGTGCAATAAAGTTTTTTTGTACAGCCTTTTGTGGTACAGCAATACCGTGTTTTCTAAAATGGGATATTTTACCAAGGTGTACATCACTTATTAAAAGGGTAGCTATTTCTGTCCAAAAAATAGCACCTGAGTGATCTAAAATGAAATTTTGATTATTAATATTTATATGCATGCGTTATGCAAGGTATAAAAATACCCTTGTACAATAAAAAAAGACCGGCATTGTGCCGGTCTTCAATTTTATTCTAAACTTTTATTTACTCTTTAAGTAAACGAACGGTATTTTTTAATTCATCTTTTTCATAAAAGTTTAAAAAGTAAAGATCCTTGTTAAGACTGCCTAAGTCCAATTCGGTGGATGTCGTTTTCTTTTTAACTTTCCATTCTTGAATGACGATACCGTTTTGGTCAAACAAAACTAATGAAGATTGGTTTGCAACAGGACTGTTAAATGTAACGGTAACATAATTTACAACTGGGTTAGGGTATACCGTTACCGATTCATTGTTTGCCGATTCTGTAGATTCGCAATCTCCAAGTGTATCACCATGGTTAAGGTGAGCCTGGACTGCATTAGCGTTTGTACAGATCATTTTACCATTATGGCACACCATAACTTTATCTAATTTTTTGCCACACCTAACATCTATAACATCAACAGTTATTTCTTTACTAATACTGCAACCTGTAGCGTCGGTTGCAGTAACCGTATATGCCGTTGTAGTTTGGGGGCAAACAGTTATGGTTTCGGTACTTTCTCCGGTACTCCAGTCAAGCATATAATCTCCTTCACCACCTAAAACCTCTAGAACACTGAGCGTTGTACAGCTTTCGGCATCATAACCAAAGTATACAGTTGTGTCTGCTGTAGTATTTATAACCAATTGGTTAGGTTCTACAATGGTAATATACTCTGTAATACTATTTAGCAGAGCATCTGTAATGGTAATACTATAATCGCCTTGTTGTAAGCCTGTTGCGTTGGCTGTACTTGCACCATTGCTCCAAGAATAACGGTATGGGGAAATTCCGCCAGAAACATTAACCGTAGCAGTACCATTATTTTCACCAAAACAAGTTATATCGGTTACGGCAACGCTATCTATAGTGAGCGGTTTTAGTAGCATTCTTACTGATACGGGAAAGTGGTCAGATGCCGTTTGGGTATAGTCATTATCATAAACTTCATAATGAACTTGCGCAGATTGCTCAATATAATTACCACTTAGTTCATTGGACACTAGAATATGATCAATCATATTCTCACGAAAGGCATATGATCTAAACCCTTGTTCACTTAAAACATCGGTTAAAATATCAAAATTAGAGATATCATTTACATAAGCATCGTAAGTAGATAGCGTACTTGAAACATTGTCGGCAACCGTTTCATCCACATCATCATTAAAATCGCCCAAGAGTATTAGATTTTCTTCTGAATAATAAGTGTTTAAACTATCTCTTAGCACCTCTACATCATATTTTCGCATATTATACCGTCCTTGAGAATCACTACTGCTGTTAGCTCTTGCATGCAGAACAACAAAATCATAATCTACGGTAGTGTCATCGATAGTAACATTGGCAGACATTAAAAATGGTAATCTACCACTGGCATAAAATCTATCAGCATCACTTGGGTAGTTTGTAAGAAACGAAGTGTCTCCGCCATTGTAATAAGGGTGTATAGTCTCCAACAATACTTTAGTTTCTGTAACATTTACTATTTCGGTTTTGTAAATGAACCCTACTTTTTGACTTACACCTGGGTCATTAGGATAAGAGGTAGCAGGTGATAGTATATAATCATATCCATTTAATTCACTTACCATAGTGGCGAATAAAGCTTCGTCAGTAATTTCTTGTACAGCTAATACATCTGGCTTAATAAGATTAATTATTGCCTTTACACTGTCTTTTTGAACGGAGTCTGGGTCAGCACTTCCTATAGCTGGTGAATTGCCTTCATCTCCAAACCATTCTATATTCCATGTTGTGATATCTAAAGTTTTATCAGCATCAATTTCTATAGGCAATGCCGGCGCCTCATAAGGTTCTGCACATGCAAGATCTGTTCTATTTCTTGGTAGTAATTGATAAATTTCAAAGAATCTACCAACAACACCTATAACTTCTCCGCAAGTTTCGGGTTGTGCCAAACCGGTTAATGCAGTAACATCATTGTCTATACGAAGTTCTCCATTACCGCTTGTATCGGTAATTAAGTAATTAGAATTACCAAAAAGCAAGTCATTTGGTCTAGGAAAAGTAACATTGGTAATTTTTACTAATTGCCCAGGATATTGTGCCAATTCACTTAAAGTTATTTCTTTAGGTGTGATAGGATTGTTTGGTAATCCGTTATTTATAACCTCGATTACCGGACTAATTTGAATTTGCTCATTAAAAGAACTTCTTGTGCCTACTATTGTTATAGAGTCTCCAACCTGAAAAACTCCTTCGCCATGTACTTTTTCATCAAAGATGGCAATTGCCCCTGTTTCGTCTTGTAGATAAGCTGAACCGGAAAATTCATCTGCCACGGTTAAGACCCCGGTAATGGAAACTAAAGTTCCTTCGGTGGCATTACGTGCAGAATTTATGGTAATATTATCTGGGTTTTCCGTATTTCCATTCCCGCCTCCATAAGTACCAATTGGAAATGGTGATGTGGCAGAACTATTTGTAGTACTTCCATCAAGGACATTTGTACCACTATATGTCCAATTGTCCAACACAAAGCTACCTTTGTTCAGCGTTCCATCTTTTCTATATGCCCAACCATCTAAATACTCCCAAGTTTGTCCTGTACCATCTACATTGATATCGCCAAATGTGTCTATTACTTCATTATTATAGAATAATTCTACAGCATCATCACCATTGATACCAACTGAGCTAGATGTAAAATCTGGAGCAAAACCAAAATAAGTTGTAAATTCTTCGGTCTGGGTTGAAATATAAATATAAGTGTTTGCAGAAACCGCTACTGATGGAAATGTGAATTCTATACCATCTGATCCGCCACCATTGTTTGCAGAGCCAAAACTATATAGACTTAAGTCTGAAATGGATTCGCGAGCATATAGTTCAACTGCTTTTGGGGTTCCACCTGAAAGTGGACCATCAATAATACCCGTAATCAATAAGTCTGGACCGTATGACTTTAAAGGAAAACGACTTGCCGATGTAGCATTGGTCAATTCACCATCTAAGGCATTAGCTCCGCTAAATATCCAATTAGTACTATTAAAACTTCCGTTATTCGCTTCAATGTCATCTTTTCTATATGCCCAGCCATCTAAATATTCCCATGGTGTGCCATTGCCATCTACATTAATATCCCCAAATACATCAATTACGTTACCGTTAAAAAATAGTTCAACCGCATCATCACCATTAATACCTAAAGCTCCTGAAGTGTAATCAGGGTCAAAACCTACATATGCGTTGAAATTATCAACATCTGTAGCTACATAAAAGTATTCCCCTGCTTGAATGGCATCAGATGGAAATGTAAATTCTTGACCGTCTGTACCTCCACCGTTGTTTGCAGAACCTATACCGTAAAGACTTAGATCGGCAATGTCAGCTGTGGCGTAAATTTCAACCGCTTTTGGGGTTCCCCCGGATAGAGGCCCATCTATGACCCCTGTAATAATTAAATTGGCTTCGATAGGAGTGTCCGATATTGTACGTGCACTAGTAGAAAGCCCTGTAGAATATGTACCTGATGCATCTATAGACCAAATTTTATAAAAATATTCAGTATTGGCACTTAGTTCTAAATGATCAAAACTAGTGTTAGCGCCAGTGCTTATGATGGTACTGCCGTCCGGCAACGAATTGCCAATAGCATATGTTTCACCATCGATTAAATTTGCAGTTATAGTATTTGTAGATGTTGCCAATATAATTGCATCGTTATTGGTATTTAATGACCAAGCCAGAGATATGGCATCTGTATCTAAAACAGTGGTATTAAAATTAGAAGGGTTAGCGATTAGGTCAATATTCCCGCCTTCTAAACTGCCAAATGGAAAAGGAAAGGTTGCTGTTGCATTTGATGTTTCGCCATCTAATGCGTTTGCACCACTAAAAGTCCAATTGTCTACAATAAATGTATTCCCATCAGGACCAGTATTATTTTTTCTATATGCCCAACCATCTAGGTATTCCCATGGTGTACCATTGCCATCTATATTGATGTCGCCAAAGACATCTATTACATTACCTTGATAAAAAAGTTCTATGGCATCATCACCGTTTACATTAGCTGCAGAGCTAACATAGTCTGGGGCGAACCCAAGGTAGTTTATAAATTGTGTTTCCTCTGAAGCTATGTAGATAAAACTACCGGCCGTAGCACTTTCTGCAGACAAGGTAAACTCTTCATTATCCGTTCCACCGCCATTATTCGCAGAACCAATACCATATAGACTTAGATCGGTAATGTCGTTGATAACATATAATTCAACCGCTTTTGGGGTTCCTCCGGATAATGGACCATCTATGACGCCACTAATCTTTAAATCTTGTGCAGAAACACTAAAGACTATCATTAACAAATAAAATAGAAAGTAATTTTTTTTCATGTGGGTATGTTATTTACAATTTAACCTTGCAAAGATTTCTTTCTAAATCGTATTAATTGTGTTTTGTGAATTAAGTTTTAGTTAACAAAACAAAACTATTCGGTTAACGGTTATTTGGAAAGAATACTGATCATTCGTTTTATTTTATCTTGAAGTTTTTCACTAGATAATTTCTCCCTACTCATACGGTCGGTGATTAATGGGAAAGAAAACGGAGTTGGTTTTGCACATGCTCTCCAAACGATTTCTTGTGTGGCTATACGTTCTAAAGACAACCGTAAACGCCCTTCTTCCAATTGATGCTCAAAAGTTTCTGTAAAGGCTTGTTGAAATAACAAATTGTCAGGCTCATAATCTCTAAATACATCGAATAATAACTGGGAACTGCTTTGTAAATGTTTCATTTTAATTCCCTTTTTCGGGTAGCCGGTAAATACCATGCCGCTGATAATGGCAACATCACGAAATCTGCGGCGCGCCATTTCCGTAGCATTTAAACTTTTCTGTAAATCATCCAGCATAAAATCTGTTGTAAACAGATCGTTATCCAATACTTGTTGTATATCTATGGGCTGGTCAGATAGTAATTCAAAGCCATAATCATTGAAGGCCAACGAAAAGGTGATAGGTGATAACAAACTAATGCGATAACCTAACAAGCTTCCCATAGCTTCATGTACAAAACGACCTTCAAAAGGGTAGAAGAGGTGATGGTAGCCATCGCGAGTTTTAAAGGTTTCAATTAAAAATTCCGAGGGTTTGGGTACAATACTATCTCTACGTTGTCTTTCAAAAAGTGGAGCCAATGCCCTAATTTCTGCGGACTGATTTTTTACCGGTTCGCCCGAACTATACAATTCATTTCGTAGTAATTCTGACATCTGAGCGGATAGGGTTAACCTACTCCCCATCCAACTAGAGATTTTATTGGTTTTTTTATTGCTGTTACGTACCTGAACAGTCATTTCCTTGATTCGGATAAATTCTAGGTTCCTGCCTGCAAACGTAAATACATCACCCTTGTTCAATTTTGATACGAAGAATTCTTCTATAGACCCTATATAACCACCTTTTTGATATTTTACCGATAAGTTTACATCACCTACAATAGTGCCTATTTGAAATCGATGGCGCATCGCAACACCGCGATTATTCACCTTGAACTTGCCATCTTCTTCAATTTCTACTTTTTTATACTCGTCATAACTCTGTAAACTTTGGCTGCCCATGACCAAAAAGTTCAATAACCATTGCCACTTTTCTTCAGTAAGTGTTTGGTAACAAAATGTCTGCTTTATTTCTTGATAAATTTCTTTAGGATAGAATCCGTCAGAAATCGCCAAAGTGGTTAAGTATTGCAAAAGCACATCATAACTGTTGAGGTAAGGTATGCGGTCTTCAACCGTATTCAATTTCACCGCTTTTTGTAATGCCGAAGCTTCTATGAGTTCAATGGCGTGGGTGGGTAAAAAATAAATGACACTTTCTTTACCGGGACTATGACCACTACGCCCGGCACGTTGTAAAAAACGCGCAACACCTTTGGGTCCGCCAATCTGTACTACTGTTTCTACAGGAGCAAAATCTACTCCCAAGTCTAAACTTGAGGTACAAACCACCGCTTTCAACTGTTCATTTCTAATGGCATTTTCTACCCAAACACGTGTTTCTTTATTAATGCTGCCATGATGCATAGCCATTTCACCCGCATATTCTGGGTGCTTTTCCAAGATTTTTTGAAACCAAATTTCACATTGGCTACGGGTATTGGTAAAGAGTAAAGTGGTCTTGCTATTATTAATAATAGGTACAACATCTTCCAAAAGGTGTAAACCTAAATGACCACGCCATGGAAAGGTTTCCATTTTTTTGGGAATGATACTTTTAACCGTAATCTTTTTGTTGAGTTTGGCTTTTATGAGCACCGAATTTTCTATGGTTTTGGAGTCAATGCCCAGTAAAACCTCTCGCGCCTGTTCTAGATTACCTATGGTTGCAGAGATACCCCAAATTCTCAATTTTGACGAAATATTTTTTAAACGAGATAAGGCAAGTTCCATCTGCACGCCTCTTTTGGTGCCTAAAATTTCATGCCACTCATCGACAACAATGGCAGTGCAATTTTTGAATATTTTATCATAGCCTTTTGTAGCCAATAATAATTGCAGACTTTCTGGTGTGGTAATCAACAGATCGGGCATTTGTTTTTTTTGTTGCGCCCGCTCTTTGGTTGAAGTGTCTCCAGAGCGGATGCCTACGGTCATTTGAGTTCCTAAATCTTGTGTAATGCGTTCTGCCGATTGCTTAATTTCCTGTGATAATGCACGTAGGGGAGTGATCCAAACAGCTTTTAATCCTTTTTTGTGCTTGGTCTTATAATCCGGATTGTTCTTAATATAGTCAAGGACGATAGGGAACCAAAGTGCATAGGTTTTGCCACTACCGGTTGGCGCGTTTAAAAGTCCGTCCTTACCCTGCAGAAAAGCTTTCCAAGTATCTTTTTGAAACTTGAAGGGTTTCCAATGCTGTTGTGCGAACCAGTTTTCTGCAATGTTGTACAATTGGTCTCTGTTCATAAGATTAAGGAATCATCGCTTTTAAATCATCCAAGGTATTTGCCTCTTCAATTTTTTTGTCCGTCCTCCAACGTAAAATTCTTGGAAAGCGGGTTGCCACGCCACTTTTATGTCTTTTAGACAACGCAATACCTTCAAAAGCTATTTCAAATACGTGGTGCGGGGTAACGCTACGTACAGGTCCAAAACGTTCTAGCGTATTCTTTTTTATCCAAGCATCTACTTTTCTGAATTCTGCATCTGTTAGTCCGGAATAGGCTTTTGCAAATGTCACCAATTCCTTTTCTCCTTCTTCGTTATCATTCCAAAGCGCAAAGGTATAATCCGTAAAAAGGTTGCTGCGTCTTCCGTGACCGCGCATGGCATAAGTGAGTACGGCATCTATGGTCAATGGGTCAACTTTCCACTTCCACCAATCGCCTTTTTTTCGTCCTACCAAATACGGGGAATCTTTTCTTTTTAGCATTAAGCCTTCACTGAATTTTTCTCTGGATAATTCTCGTTCTTTAGCCATTTCTTCCCAAGAACTAAAATGCATGGTCTTTGATAAGTGTAGAGGAATATCACTTCGGCTCTGCTCTGTGACCTCGTTTCGGCTTCGCTCAGTGACCTCGCGTTGGTTTCGCTTAGTGGCCTCACTTCGTCTTTGTTCAGTGACCTCATTAAACATATTCTCCAGTAATTTTCTGCGTTCAATAAAGGGTAGTTGACGAATATCTTCTCCTTCCCATTCTAAAAGATCGTAGGTTTTTAAAATAACTGGAACTTTCTTTAATAGTGCCGCTGTTACATTTTTACGACCAATACGTGTTTGTAAATCGTTAAATGTTCCAATTGTTCCATTAGGATAAGGTAGAATTTCACCATCTATGACCGTACCGTTGGGTATGACACCTACAAACTTTTCAAATTCAGGATACTTATCGGTGACCAATTCTTCACCACGGCTCCACACAAATAGTTCATCATTTCTTAAAATTACTTGCGAGCGTATACCATCCCACTTATGTTCTGCTGACCACTCATGAATATCGCCTAAGTCTGAAACTTCACCTTCAATGGCGTAAGCTAAATAGAAAGGGTAGGGTTTTGAAAGGTAATCGCTCTCGTTTTCTTCTAAAATCAGCTCTTGAAAAGTGATTGAGTTTGGGTCCCAATTACCCATAAGCTTATACGCTAAAATATCTTCTTCTATTTCGGTGGCTTTTGCTAAAGCCCGTGTCATTAATTTCTGACTGACCCCAATTCTAAATCCGCCGGTTATTAGCTTGGTAAAGACAAAGCGTTCATAATAATTTAAAACGCTCCAGTTTTCATAGAGATACGCCTTCTTTTCTTCGTCGGTCTTTTTTTTGAGCGCAATCATTTCTTGAAGAAAATCCGTTAGGCTTTTATCGGATGATTGATCAGCCGCCGGAATCACCAGAGCGATGGTTTCGGCTAAATCACCCACAATATGATAGCTTTCCTCAAATAACCATAATGGAATATTGGCCAGTTCAGAGGCCCATTCCCGTAATAAGGTGGTATTTACAGGTCGTGGAGGCCTACGGTGCGATAAGATGGCTATGGTCCAAACTTTATCTACATCACTTGCATTCTTAAAATAGGTGGTAAGCGCTTGTACTTTTACCGTTGTTTTATTAGTACTATCTAATGTCTTTATAAGCTGGGCAAAATTTTTCATACAGCTGCGGTCGATTTTGAAGCTAATGCCGTTTCCGTTTCTTCCTCTCCGTATTGTGTGGCTTCCGTGCGGGCATCATACCCTTGTTCCCTTAAATATTTTGAGAATATATCTGTATATCCATGTGTGCAAATAATTTTATCGGCACCAGTAGCTCCAATACTTTCTAGGAGTCCGCCCCAATCGCAATGATCGCTCAAAACAAAACCTTTGTCAATGGCACGTCTTCTTCGTGCACCCCTAAATGTCATCCACCCACTGGCAGAAGCCGTTACATAGGGCACCATTTTTCTTATCCATGTACTGCCATGTGCGCTTGGTGGTGCCAATACTATATTACCCAGCAATTGTTCTTTCTTTGTTTCTCTGGTAATTAAAGTGGTTTTTGGGAAATCTACCAGTGGTCGCAGTACTTCGGTCATATTTTCAATGGCTCCGTGGGTATAGATTTCACCAATATCTGTATTCAGGTATTTTAACAAGCGTTGCGCTTTGCCTAAACTGTAGCCAAATAAGATTGAGGTTTTGCCTTCAGCTTTATTTTCTGCCCACCAATTATTGATGTTTTCAAAAACTTCTGCTTGGGGAGTCCATTTAAACGCAGGTAGACCAAAAGTACATTCGGTAATGAAGGTATTGCATTTTATGGGTTCATACGGAGTGGATATACCATCGTCTTCTGTCTTGTAATCACCGGAAAATACCCAAACTTCACCTTTATGTTCAACCCTAATTTGTGAAGACCCTATGATATGGCCAGCAGGGTGAAGGCTAAACTTTACATTATTAACGACGAAAGTTTCTCCCCATTCCTTACCGGTTACATTTATTTCCCCTAACCGATGTGAAATAATTGGTACGTTTCTATGATGGGTAATGTAATTTTTATGACCATAACGACTATGGTCTGCATGACCATGGGATATTATGGCCTTGTCTACAGGTTTCCATGGGTCAAGATATACCTTTGCTTTATCGCAATAGATACCCTTACTAGTAAATTGTAAAAGGGGTGTTTTCATAGCTATGGAAAGTTACGAACTTTACGGATAAACAAAGTTGTGGACAAAGTAAACTATGACCTCTAAAAAAATTATATTTGCTCAATAATTAAAAATTACGATATGTCTTTTGCAGATTTATATACTAGTGGTGAGCATAGAAGAAATTTAGCTCATTTTGCCGCACTGGCAACCTTGGCTTCTATTGACGGTGAAATAAGTGCCGAGGAAAAAGCATTATTGGACCGTTTTGCCAGTAAGTTGGATATTACCAAGGCAGAATATGAAGAGGTTCTTAAAAAGGAAAACAAATATCCTATTGATTCTACGCCAGATTCCGAGAAAAGACTTGAGCGTTTATATGACCTGTTCAGAATTATTTATTCTGACCATACCATTGATGACGAAGAAATGATTTTAATAAAAAAGTATGCTATAGGCTTAGGGTTTACCGGTGAAAAAGCAGATAAGGTTATAGAGCGTTCCATCGCCATTTTTGGAGGTAGAATAAATTTTGAGGATTATTTATACCTATTGAAAAACTAACGAATATTGTTCGTTCAAATAAAAAGGGAGCTTATTGCTCCCTTTTTTTAATGATATTTATCTAAGAATTCCTGAAGTTTTAATACCATATTTCGGCTACCACAGAAGAACGGAACCCGCTGGTGCAGTTCTGTAGGTTCAATATCCAAAATTCTGTTTTTACCTCCAATGGCTAATCCATTTGCTTGCTCGGCAAGGAAGGCCATGGGGTTGCATTCATATAACAACCTTAATTTTCCGCTTGCAGTAACACTGCTTTTAGGGTACATGTATATGCCACCTTTGATCATATTTCTATGAAAATCTGAAACCAAAGAACCAATATAACGTGACGTATAAGGTCTATCTTCTTCTTCCATTTGGCAATACTTAATATAATCTTTTACCCCTTGGTGAAAGTGTACATAATTACCTTCGTTAACAGAGTATATGCTACCATTTTCCGGAAATTGCATGTTTGGGTGAGAAAGATAGAATGTACCTAAGGCCGGGTTTAAGGTAAATCCGTTAACACCATCACCTGTGGTGTATACCAGCATGGTAGAAGTGCCATAAACTACATACCCAGCAGCAACTTGTTTATTGCCAGGTTGTAAAAAATCTTCAATGGTTACCGGCGTACCTACCGGGGTAACCCGTCTATAAATGGAAAAAATGGTACCAACCGAAACATTGACATCTATATTTGATGAACCATCCAATGGATCTATTAGAACAATATATTTGTTCTGGTTATTTTTATCATTACTGTTGATGCTAATAAAACTGTCTTCTTCCTCAGAGGCAATACCACAGACAATTTCCCTGTTGCGTAGTGTCTGTATAAATTTGTCGTTTGCAAACAAATCCAACTTTTGTTGGTCTTCACCTTGTACATTGGTTTCACCAACCCCACCTAGTATGTCTATAAGTCCGGCCTTGCTTACCTCATGGTTTACTACTTTTGCCGCTAATCTTATCGCATTGATCAGTTTTGATAATTCTCCAGATGAATATTGAAATGAATCTTGATTTTCAATGATAAACTCTCCAAGGGTTTGGTTTGTTTTAGGTGCCATGCTTTAGTTTATAGTTATTTACAAATATCCGATATTTTGTTAAACGTTCAATTTAGATTTTAATTTCATTTTTTAAATTTATAACTTTGTGTTTTATTTGTAACAATTATGGAATATACAATTAGAGTTGCCCTAAAAGAAGACATGGTACAAGTGCATCAATTGATTCAAGAATTGGCCACTTTTGAAAAGGAAGAAAATGCTGTTGAGGTAAGTGTGCAAGATTTAAAGGAAGATGGTTTTGGTAAACATAAATTGTTTCACTGCTTTGTTGCAGAAAAGAATAACAAAATTGTAGGCATGGCCTTAGTATATCCAAGATATTCTACTTGGAAAGGACCTGTAATTCATTTAGAAGACCTTATTGTGACCGCGGAAATGAGAGGAAGCGGATTAGGAACATCCTTATTGACCGAAGTTGTAAAGTACGGCCATGATCTAGGCGTTAAACGCATTAGTTGGGAGGTGTTGGATTGGAACGAACCAGCTATAGGTTTTTACGAAAGTAAAGGCGCAAACGTTATGCGGGATTGGGATGTTGTTCAATTGGACCAAAAAGGTATTAAGGCATACTTAAACGCCATTGCTTAAGAAAAAGAAAAAGAAAATAATATTATAGATTTAGATTGAATATGAGGGTTTATAAATTCGGGGGAGCATCGGTCAAAGATGCAAATGCCGTTAGAAATGTAGTAAAGGTTTTAAAGGAAGTGGGCTACGACAATACCTTATTGGTTGTTTCTGCCATGGGCAAGACCACAAATGCCATGGAAGATATTATCAATGCCTATTTTCAGGATAAAAATGAAATTCCTTCCAAAGTTGCGGAGTTGGTAGATTATCATCACGGAATTATTTCAGAACTGTTTCCAAATGCACAACATCGCATTTATAATGATTTAAAAATCCTTATTGATGAGATCAATGGCTTTTTGGTGTGGAACAAATCTCCCAATTATAATTTTGTCTATGATCAAATAGTTGGCTATGGAGAGCTCATTTCTACAACTATAATAAGTGCATATTTAAAAGAAATTGGTATTGCCAATAATTGGTTAGATGTGCGCCATTTTATAAAAACCGATAGTGTTTATAGAGATACTACGGTTAATTGGGACCGCACCCAGGAAAATGTTACCAAGATCGATAAAAAAGTCTTGAATATTACTCAGGGTTTTTTAGGTAGTGACGATAACAATTTTACCACTACATTGGGCCGTGAGGGTTCTGATTATACTGCTGCAATTTTAGCGTATTGCCTTAACGCAGATTCCGTTACCATCTGGAAAGATGTTCCCGGCGTCTTAAATGCGGATCCCAGATATTTTAAGGAGACTCAACTGCTAAACAATATTTCTTATAGAGAAGCTATTGAATTGGCCTTTTATGGGGCATCTGTTATACACCCTAAAACCTTACAGCCCCTTCAAAGAAAAGAAATACCATTACATGTAAAATCTTTTGTAAACCCTACCAACAAAGGTACTACCGTAGGTAAAGGTGTGGGTATTGAGCCAAAAGTACCTTGCTTTATCGTTAAAAAGAACCAGGTGTTGATGAAGTTATCATCTTTGGACTTCTCTTTTATCGTTGAAGATAGTATCAGTGAGCTTTTTAAATTGTTTCACGAGCACAAGATAAAGGTAGACTTGATTCAAAATTCGGCCATTAGCTTTTCTGTATGTGTGGATAACAAATTTGGCGGACTGGAAAAATTATTACAACAGCTCAGAAGCAAATTCAAAGTAGCCTACCATGAAAATGTTTCATTATATACCATACGCCATTTTGATACTACAGCGTTGGAAACTTTACAAAATGGCCATGAACTGCTTTTAGAGCAAAGAGGTAAAGAAACTGTACAGCTTGTAGTAAAGTAATTACCGGCTCTAATTAAGGTTTTTAAGGAGCGCCCCTGCTGCTATTTTTCTATATTTACGGTTTAAATGAGAATGATAATATGGGTCTAGTTACCGCTAAAGAAATAGCCAAAGCGATCAATCTCACCAAATATGGGGTGTTAGGGACGTTTATCGGTTGGGTGTTAATGAAAGTTACCCGAATATCAAGTGTCAATAAGTTTTATGATTCCATTGCACATCTGGAGGGTGAAGCCTTCGCAGATGCAATTTTGGAACACTTTGAAATTGATTACGAAATACCGGAGGAAGATTATAAACGACTTCCAAAAGAAGGACCGTATGTTACCATCAGTAATCATCCATTGGGTGCCATTGATGGTATTTTACTTTTTAAATTAATGCTAAAGCAAAGGCCAGATTATAAGATTATGGCCAATTTTTTGTTACAGCGCATGGCACCTTTATCTCCCTATATTCTGCCGGTTAATCCATTTACGGAACATAAGGAGGCCAAAAGTAGTGTTGCAGGATTTAAAAATACGTTGCAACATTTGAGAAACGGACATGTAATTGGCGTTTTTCCTGCGGGAGAGGTATCTACCATTAAAGACGGTAAACTTATTGTAGACAAGCCTTGGGAAGAGGCCGTTTTAAAATTAATACGTAAGGCAGAGGTGCCTGTGGTACCAATTTATTTTCATGCCCGTAACAGCTCTTTGTTTTATCGTATATCCAAATTTGGGGATTCTCTGCGTACGGCCATGATTCCTTCCCAAGTTTTTACCCAGAACAATAGGCCCATAAAAGTGAGAATAGGTCAGCCTATATCCGTAGCTACCCAAAAGGAACAGGAAAGTTTGGTTGAATACACGGAACTTTTGCGTCGTAAAACGTATATCCTTTCCAATGCGTATGAAAAGGAACGTTTGATCGATCAAATACCTTCCTCCCTTAAATTGCCCAAACAACCAAAAAAAATAGCTTCTGCCGTGCGCAAAGAGGTTATGGAGGGGGAGATTGATAAGCTTAGGGAAAAAGATTGTCGTTTGCTACAAAGTAAAAATTATGAAGTATTCTTGGCCAAGGAGAAAGATATGCCCTTTATCCTAAAGGAAATTGGTAGACAGCGCGAAGTAACCTTTAGGGCAATAGGGGAGGGCACCAATAAGGCCATTGATCTAGATACGTTCGATTCTTATTATCATCATCTTTTTTTGTGGGATGATAATGCCAAGTGTATAGTTGGGGCTTACCGTATGGGTATGGGTTCAGAGATTTTTCCAAAATATGGTATAGACGGGTTTTACGTGCAAGACCTTTTTAGGGTAGAGCCAGAATTGTATGATATGATGCAGGATTCCATTGAAATGGGTAGGGCCTATATTACCAAAGAATATCAGCAAAAACCAATGCCCTTATTTTTGTTATGGAAGGGTATTGTGCATACCACGTTAAGATTTCCGGAACACAAATACCTTATTGGTGGTGTAAGTATCAGCAATCAGTTTTCAAATTTTTCCAAATCCTTAATGATAGAGTTTATGAAGTCCAATTATTGGGATCCATATGTTGCCCAATATATTAGGCCCAAAAAGGAATTCAAGGTAAAATTAAAAGATGCCGATAAGGAATTTGTATTTGATGAAACCCAAGCAGATTTAAATAAATTTGATAGGTTGATAGATGAGGTTGAACCGGGTAGTTTGCGTTTACCTGTACTTATTAAGAAATATATAAAGCAGAATGCAAAAGTAGTGGCATTCAATGTAGATCCCTTATTCAATAACTCAGTAGACGGGTTGATGTACATTAAAATTTCAGATTTGCCAGAAAGTACCGTAAAACCTGTAATGGAAGAATTTCAGGCAGAATTGGAACGTAGATTGCAAGAGGCTCAAAATACCGATCATGAAGAAAAATAGGGATAGTTTAATCTACCCCTACCACCTTGCTCCTTCGCTCAAAAAGTACGTTATCCATCCATTTACCCTTTAATTTTCCAACACGTTCCCGTATTCCTATTTGTCTAAAACCAACGGCTTTATGTACTTTTATACTGCCATGGTTGGTAGGGAACACGCCAGATTGTAAGGTCCATATTCCCTCTTCTTCACTCTGTTGTATCAAATGCATTAAAAGCTGTTTGCCTATACCTTTTCCTCTGCTAGATTGCGATACATATACACTAACCTCTGCAACGCCACCATAGACACATCTACTAGAAACGGGGGACAATGCTGCCCAACCTAGTATGCTATCATCTTTTGTAGCTACCAACCTACACGTTTGCAAGTGTGCCTTGTCCCAAGATTCATAAGTGGGAATGTTGGTTTCAAATGTGGCAACGCCCGTAGCTATACCTTCTGCGTATATAGCAGCTACGGATTTCCAATCTGTAGCTGACATTGGTCTTATTGTTATTTCTGCCATCGCTCAAAGTATTAACAGCAACCGCTATCTGGAGCACATGTGGTTTCCATGGTCTGTGCTGAAGTTTCTGGTACGCCACAAGTTTCCTTGGCCTTACAATCTGTCTTTTCAACTCCTAAATGAAATAAGACCGTATCATCTTTAATTTGATGTCCTAAAACAAATAATTGCGCTGTGTGGAAGGTTGCATTGCTATATTCAAATTTGACTTCCACATTTTTTTCCATGGGTTTTATTTTATCCACCTTGTTCAGTATGGCCAACGCTTTATAAGCGGACATATAATCTCTTTTACCTATTTCTGATGGACTTTCCCATAATTGAATGATCGTTTCTTTCCATGCATCTGTTCCGGCACCACAATCCACAGCATCAATACTAATATTCTTGACCTCGGTGATGTGATAATTTGCACCTACCAGTGCTCCCGGTTGATATTCAAAGACTAAAGATTTGTTGGTGTTCTCTTTTAATAGTTCTAAAAATTCCGATGTTTTCATGTATAAAAATTTTAATTAGCAACAATTGTTTTTGGTCGTATTAAAAAAGGAATTGACCATTTTTTGGATTTCTGCCCAACGTTCTAAATCAATACAGTAACAAACTTTTTTACCTTCAATTTCCCCCTTTATTAAATTAATACTCTTTAACTCTTTAAGGTGTTGGGATATAGTGGGTTGGGCCAAGCCAATCTCATCTACAATATCATTGCAAATACAAGAATCTTGTTGGCTTATATATTGTAAAATGGCAATTCTTGCAGGATTTGATAAAACCTTGAACAAGATGGCCAGTTCATTCTGTTTGGTATTAAAAATTTGTGTTTTTGTAACTCCCATTGTAATATTTATATATTGCAATATTACGATAATAATTTAGATAAAAAAAGCCGAGTAGTTAAATAACTCGACTTTAAGATGTTAGAACCAAGGTTTTCTACCTACTTGGTAGGTGTTGTAAAACTCTTCATCAGATTTTGTTAAATAGATGATGCCTTCAATAAGACCAATAATACCCATGGCTGAAGCACCGATTCCACAAGTAAAAAATCCTATTACTAGAGTAACGGCCAACATTATAATACCTTCTTTTTGATACCCTAATATAAATTTATGAATACCTAAACAACCCAGTATAATGGCTATAATACCGGCTAACATTTTTTTATTTTCACCTCCAGCTCCACTAAAGGCTTCTCTAGCGCCCGCAGTAAATTCATCTGCGGTTTTCTTGGCGTTTTCACTGAACTCGTTTGCAGATTCTTTTGCGTTGTCAAAGGCATCTTCTGCCTTATCTCCAAAATCTTTGTTTTCTTCTGACATGGTTATAATTGTTGGTTATTATGGTTATAAATGTAAAGAAATATTAATGATTACAAAAATGCTTTATCAATTGGTTCCCAGAGTTCTAACTTATTGCCGTCCGGGTCTAAAATCCAACCAAATTTACCATATTCAAACTCCTCAATTTCACCTATTACGGTAACGCCTTCTTTTTTTAAAACTTCCAATAGTTCTACAAGGTTTTCAACCCTGAAATTCATCATAAAGCTAGACTGGCTAGGCTTAAAATAGGTGGTATCTTCATTCATAGGGCTCCATTGGGTGGAGCAATCGTTCCCTTCTTTGTCTTTCCACCAAAATGTACAACCGTATTGGTCCGTATTCAATCCTAAATGGGTATGGTACCAATCCTTAATTTTATTTGGGTCCTTGGTCTTGAAAAAAAATCCTCCTAGACCGGTTACTCTTTTCTTCATACGATATGTTTTAGTGGTATCTATTTTTTAATGTTTTGTTCATATAGTGCAATCCATGACTCGGCACTCATTTTTGTACATAGCTGTCCTATAAGTTGGTAAGGAATGTCATCCATTTTTTTAAATCGGATACAACTTTTGCCCATGTCCAGTTTCTGGGCCGTATGCTTGGGAAATTCATTAACGAACCAAGACATTATATTTTTATCCGCATAGATACCCGAATGATACAGGGCTATGTAATTTTTTTGAGAAGCCAAATTAATAAAAGGTAAGGGGAGTTCTGGTTTTACATGATAACCTGGCGGATATATAGCATGTGGAACCACATAACCTAGCATACCGTAACTAAGTTGTTCTTCAAATTCTTCTGGTAAGTTCTCTAGTATTATAGCCCTTAATTTCTCAATAACCGTTTTGCGTTCCACAGGAAGTTGCTCTATATATTCTTCTGGTGTACTTGCGGTATATTTCATGGTTAGTACATTTTAGGTCATAGGTGGTTGAGACTTAAAGCCAGTAGGAAGTTATGAAAATAAATGGACAGTTACCCTAGCAAAATTTATTTCTAACCTTATCCACCACCGTTTGGGCAAGTTTAAGTTTGCTCTCCACGGTCCACCCCGCCACATGGGGAGAGAGAATAACATTGTCCGCATTAACCAAATATTGAAATGCATCCGGTAATTTGTCATCTGTGAACATATGCTCAAAAGAGGTTTTTTCGTACTCCAATACATCTAGACCTGCGCCTAAGATTTTTCCCGATCTTAAAGCTGATACCAAATCTTGGGTATCTATACATTTACCCCTTGCGGTGTTTATGATCCAAAAAGGTTTTTTAAATTTTTCAATAAACTCCGTTTGGAACATACCTACCGTTAGCTCGGTCTGTGGTACATGAAGACTAATGACATCTACCCGGTTTTGAAATTCCATTATACCAACCTGTCTTGCGTGTTCATCTTCAACACCTCCTTTTATATCGTAACAAATTACTTCTTCCACATCAAAGCCTTTTAATTTCTTGGCAAAGGCCTTACCCATATTTCCATAACCGATAATACCAACCACTTTTCCTTCTAACTCTAAGCCTCTATTGCCTTCCCTGTCCCATTTTCCGTTTCTTACTTCACGGTCTGCCTTGTTCAACTTGTTAAATAGGGAAAGCAACATACCCAGTGCATGTTCCCCAACCGCATTACGATTTCCTTCCGGTGCGGCGGCCAAATAGATTCCCAAGGATTTGGCATACTGTGTATCTATATTCTCTAGTCCGGCACCAAGCCTACCAATAAATTTGAGGTTTTTGGCTTTATCCAAAAAATCAGCGTCAATGGTGAACCTGCTACGGATAATAAGCCCGTCATATTCAGCAATTTTTGCGGTTATCTCTTCTTTGGTAGAAGTATAATCCTCATGATTCTCAAAGCCTAGTTCAGAAAATTGCTCAATGATAAGGGGATGGTTAATGTCTACATGTAATACTTTCATCTTCTATGGGGGGTTAAATTTTGGGGTAGTCCGTTTTAGTTACTTCATGTTTTGTTTGGCCCGTATGTTGCGTACTTAATTTTTCAAACAAAAGCACTTGGACTATTTCTCCGTTTTTTGTCATAGGGCAATGCGCTATACCTTTAGGTACAATAATAACTTCACCTTGTCTTACTACCTCCGTACGGTCCTTGAACTGCATATACAGGGTGCCTTTTTGAACATGAAAGAGTTCATCCTCGTTTTCATGGGTATGCCAAACAAATTCACCTTTTAATTTTGCCAATAGTACTTGCATGTCATCTACCACACCTATTTGATGCGGGTGCCAGAATGAATCTATTTGTTCAAATTTATCGTTGAGATTTATTTTTTTCATTTACCTAGTTAAATGTGTCGCTGAAATATCATGAAATACTACAGATCGTATAGCTTGGTGAACATAATTTTCTATATGCCAAGAATGAGCTTGGCTATGGAGAAGTAAATCAATATACCAAATATATCATTGCTGGTAGTTATAAACGGACCAGTTGCAATTGCAGGGTCTATACCGCGTTTGTCCAGAAACAAGGGAACAAATGTTCCAATAAAGCCAGCTACAATAATAACCGCAATAAGCGAAATGGAGATTGCCAAAGATGTTAGGAAATCTCCTTTCCATATCCATGTGAAAATTAATAATAAACAAGAAAGGATAAAACCATTTAATAAAGCCAACAGCATTTCTTTGATCAACCTATCGCTTATACTGCCTTTGATATCGTCATTGGCCAAACCCTGTACTATAATTGCGCTAGATTGCACACCAACATTACCGGCCATAGCAGCAATAAGTGGTGTAAACAAGAACAATACCGTGTATTCCCTGAACATTTCTTCAAAACCGCCCATAATGACCGCTGCCGCAGCACCACCAAATAATCCTAAGATCAACCACGGTAGTCTTGCCCTAGTAAGTTCCCAAATGCTGGCATCTGCCTCTACCCCTTGAGATATACCTGCAGCCATTTGATAATCGCGCTCAGCCTCTTCCTTGATCACATCAACAATATCATCAATGGTTATACGGCCAACCAACCTGCCTATTTCATCTATTACAGGTATGGCTTCCAAATCATACTTGCTCATTATACGTGCAACTTCTTCCGGGTCTTCGTTTACGTTTACCGAATCTACATTCTTTATAAAAACATCTTTAATGTGTGTTTTGGTAGAGGTGGTCAATAAATCTTTCAACGATAATCTACCCTTAAGCTTATCTTCATCATCTACCACATAAATAGAGTGCACACGGGTAACATTTTCGGCTTGCGACCTCATTTCCTTAACACAAGTAAGTACGTTCCAATTCTCATTGACCTTTACAAGCTCTTTTGCCATGAGTCCACCTGCAGAGTTTTCGGCATAACGTAAAAGGTCTACAATATCCTTGGCATGCTCCCGGTCCTCTATTTTGGAAATGACTTCCTGTACCTGTTCTTTTGGAAGCTCACCAATAATATCGGCAGCATCATCCGTATCAAGTTCGCCAAGCTCACTGGCAATTTCCTTGGAGGAAAGGTTTCGTAAAATAGCTTCACGGACATCCTCATCCAACTCGGTAAGAATATCGGACGTTTTATCACTATCCAATAATTTTATCAAGTAGGTTGCCTCATCATCATCCAGTTCATTAATGATTTCGGCAATATCGGCATAATGAACATCTTGTAACAAAGTATTTAATTCAGCATCATTTCTATTTTCAATGAGCTGTTCTATATGTTGTACAAGTTCTTCTGTAAGTTTAAAGGGTGTCATCCGCTATCTTCTTCGTCAAGGCTATAAAATCTTCGACCGACAGTTGTTCTGGTCGTTGGTCAAATATAGTATCTTCTTTGAGAATATCTGAAAGAGTAAAGGTTTTTAAACTGTTACGTAAGGTCTTTCTACGTTGGTTAAATGCCGTTTTTACGACTCTTTTAAACAATTGTTCATCACAAGGAAGGTGATAATTGGTTTTTCTGACCATGCGTAGAACGCCAGACTGTACTTTTGGTGGAGGGTCAAAAACCTCTGGTGGAACCGTAAAAAGATATTCGTTATCATAAAAGGCCTGGGCAATGACAGAGAGAATGCCATATGTTTTGCTGCCTTCCTGTGCACAGATACGTTCTGCCACTTCTTTTTGGAACATTCCGGAAAACTCAGGCACCAGGTCACGGTGCTCTAACATTTTAAAGACGATTTGGGTAGATATGTTATAAGGGAAGTTACCTGTTATACCAAAAGGTTGGTTGTTGAACAGTGCGTTTAGGTCATAATTTAGGAAATCTGCCTCTATCACTTTAAAAGATCCTTTACCTTGTAAAAGGGTAAAATGTTCTAACGGAAAGGTTTCGTTTAAATATTTTATGGATTCTGTATCTAGATCCATTGCCACCAAATTAATTTCCCTAGCTAACAAATATTTGGTCAATACCCCGGTACCCGGACCAATTTCTATAACATTGTCATATCCTTTTTGTAAAAGAGTATCTGCAATTTGCTTTGCTATAGCTTCATCTTTTAAAAAATGTTGGCCTAAATGTTTTTTTGCTTTAACGGGACCTTTATCATGGTGCTTTTTAGAAGCGTATTTATTATTTTTATTTTTTTTCCGTTTTGTCCCCATCTTAATTGTTTAAATGTTCCTTACTTGGAAATGTATACCCATGCATTTCTTCCGGAACCAAGTTCTATCTGTATGCGTTGATATGCCTCGCCTTCATATTCGTCCGCTTTTTGTAATTCTTGATGGGTCAACGTATAAACCTGTCCTTTGATTACATCATTGGTATTCCCGGTATGTTGTAAGGTTGGATAAAGACCGGCTATTTTTTCTTCAGAAACGGTATATTGTGCCAACTCATCCTCAAAACCTACCAATGGTCTTGAAAATACTCCTAATTGTACATCCAGTTGCTGTATGGTGCCATATGAGAACAGTAAATGGGTAGCTGTAGAACGTTGCACAAAATATTCGTCTACCACTTCTAATTCTGTTTTAAAAGAAACCAGTTTACCGGCAAATTTTTGTTCTATTTGTTTGATAAGCCCAGGTGCATCTTCTTCATAATAACGTTCTAAAGTGGGTCTGTCCTTAACGGTATATTGAATGGAGTAGGTTTCTCCGCCCATATCTTCCTCTACCAATACTTTGGTGAACTTTGCACTCAGAAATTTTCCTGTGGACAAAACTTGAGGTATATGGACTTCTTTCATCCATTGCAACCACTCTTTATGGTGGGTTTCTTCAATATTGGTAGTAATATTATAAATAAACATGGTTGAATAGGGGTTGAGATGTTATGATTAAAACCACTGCAAAGTTAATTTAAGCAGATGCGATAATCGATGCAATTTTAATTTTTAATTAATAGCGTCTCCCCTAAGTATTCTAAAATTCTTTCTAGCTTGAGGAAAATAGTAACTGTCTTGATAGTTATAGATTATTTGTTCATAATGCTCCTTGGCTTTTAAAGGATTGTTGAACTCTTTTCTATAAAGTTCGGCAAGGGCAAAATGGGCATCGTCCGCTAAAATTCCCTTACCATAAAAAGTGATTATTTTTTGATAGTTGAATTGGGCTTCCTCATATTTTTTTTGGGATTCTAATAATTGAGCTTGTCTGAACAAGGCATCATCCTCAATTTTTTCGCCCTTATGTTTTTCAAGAATATCGTTCAAGGCCGTAATGGCTTCCGTTGTTTTGTTTTGATAGGCTAGAAAATCTGCCCGAGCATATTTTTTTAGTGCGGTTTGTGTAGAGTCTTCTAAGGAGTTGTCAGAAATCAACAGGCTTAATTGCATGGCATCATTTGCAATCAACTGCGATGTTGAACTTCTTAAAACCTTTAGTTGTGTTAGGGCCCAATCAAAATCCCCTTTATAGAAACTAGTTTGTGCCACTTTATACCTGGCATCTTGCCCAAGTACATCATTCTTTAATTTTTGCTGTATCTGTGAAAAATAAATAAGTGCTTCATTAAATTTTTTATCGAACACCAAAATATCTCCCAATGCTAATTTGATATATGCAGTTCCTCTTGTGTTCAATGGAAGATCCAAGCTATTTTTGAGCAAGGTTTCTGCGGGTTTAGGGTCATTTTTCCTAAAGGTCAGGAATTTTGCATAGGCCACTTGAAGTTGAAGGGTTTGGGGCCGGTATCCGTATTGGTCTATAAGGGTTTCAAATTGTTTTTCAACGTTGGCCAAATTAGCTTTGGCACCATCATTTAGCGTAATATCTATAAGATGTAATTCAGCATTTAATTGGGTGACTTCATCATTAGTATTATCAATGATAAATTTAAAGATATCCTTTGCTACGTCAAAATCCTGTTCTTCCAAAGCCTGTTCTCCCAAACTTTCCAATCTCATGGTAGAACTGCCATCTATGCGTTTAAAGATGGCTTTTTCTTGTCTAAAGGCACTGCTAAATTGTTTTTGTTGAACAAATAACCAACTCAACAACTCGTTCCAAAGAATATCTGGAGATTTTTGTGCCCTTTCCAATAGCACTTTTTTAAAGGAAACATTATTGGGGTCGTCTGCATTTTCTGATATAAAATCGTCAATACTTCTAAGAATATTTGATTTAGAGGTTTTACCATCGCTAACCAGGTTAAGATAAGCATTGTACATATCCTCTATTTTGCCCTGCTCCCCATAAATTCTGGCCAATTGATAATCATAGTTTAGACCAGGGTTCAACTCCATGGCATTTTTAAAGGATTGAACAGCTAAATCAAGTAGACTATAGTGTTGAAAACGTAAGCCTACGGCATAACCATAATTGGGGTTCTTTTGAATAATGTGAAGTGCTTTTTCATAGTAGATGTCGGCCTCTTTTTCTTTTTCTTGCAGGGCGTAATTATAACCTAGGTCTACCAAAAGGGTGGGGTAGGGATTTCTATCGTTTAATCTTGTCCTTAGAAAATCACCTGCGTCTATATACCGTTCTAACTGTTGATAGCAAGACACCAAATCCTGTGCGTATTCTGTTCTCCGTGGATTTTTTTCTACTAACTTCTCATAGAAAACAACGGCCTTTTCAAAATCTCCATCGGCAAAATATTGCTTGGCCAAAAAATCATCCTGTGACCATACCGTAAACGGTATGGCCAAAAAGGATAAGAAAAATATAATTTTTTGCATATTCAAAGATACACAGAATGTAATAAGTTCATGATATTGGGTACATATCAAGTCTATTTATGTATGCCTGTTTTGGTATTTGCTTATAGGGGCCGTAACATTTTGGTATATGCATGAAAAGAGAGCTTTAAGAAAATTAATTACCTCTTTAAGTATTGTTTTGTACTAATAGTTGCTTAATCTGCTATTATGTTGGTGTCAAAACCGTCTATACTCTTGGTGTTTTTATTTTTCCAATAAGCTTCAATTTTCTCAGTACCTTGTTTGGTAGCCCAATCATTTAAGGTAGTACGTTCCTCCTTATAATCCATAAACGGTACTGCAAAGCCACAGGAAGTTTGTACCATATCAACATGCATTTTAATAATTTGTCTAGACCCTAGATTATCTGGAAAAAGTTTATTGTAATCGTTAAACTGTTGATCTCGTTTATGATACATCTCTGCGGTACCATAGAGGCGTAAAATCATTGGTTTACCCTCAAAAGCACAGAACATAATGGTCATTCTATTATTTTTGAGCAAATGGGCCGCTGTTTCATTGCCGCTACCGGTCAAGTTTAACCATACAATGGTATTTCGGTCAATGACCCTAAAGGAATCCGTGCCTTTAGGAGACACATTTACATTTCCTGTAGCAGCTGCGGTACCAACAAAATAAATTTTTTGTTGCGCTATGAATTGTTGTAGTTGAGGTGTAATATGCTCCAGTTGCTTACCCATAATAGCTAGTATTTATAACTTAGATAATCAATAGATTATGCAAAGTATTCCGTACGGCTTAATATCTAAAATAAAGAAAAGCCGTTGTTATATATTGAACCAAATAATTATTGCAGGTATAAGTATTTTATACCATCGACTTTGGCCCCAATGGGATCTAGATTACAAAGTACCCTTTGGTTAGTTGGTTGCAGTAATCAGTATAGGGTAAAAAACAATCTAATTAATCATGTCAAATCCGCAATAAGGCACCAATACTTCAGGAATTTTAATTCCATCTGGAGTTTGGTAATTTTCTAAGATTCCAGCCAAAACACGTGGTAAAGCCAATGAGCTACCATTTAAGGTATGTGCCAACTGACTTTTTCCATTTTCATCCTTATACCTTAGTTTTAGTCTATTGGCCTGATAAGTTTCAAAATTGGATACAGAACTTATTTCCAACCAGCGATCTTGAGCAGTGGAAAACACCTCAAAATCAAAAGTCAATGCAGCGGTAAAACCAAGGTCTCCACCGCAAAGACGAAGAATTCTATATGGAAGTTTTAATTCTCGTAAAATATTTTTTACATGCTCAACCATACCGTCTAGGGCATCATATGATTTTGAAGGGTGCTCTACCCGTACAATTTCAACCTTATCAAATTGGTGCAACCTATTTAAACCTCTAACATGGGCACCGTAGCTGCCTGCTTCTCGTCTAAAACATGGAGTGTAGCCTGTATAGGTAATAGGAAAATCACTTTCATTTACAATAACATCTCTAAATATGTTCGTTACAGGAACCTCTGCCGTAGGTATCAAATAAAGGTCATCTGCTGTTACATGGTACATTTGACCTTCCTTATCTGGCAATTGGCCTGTACCGTAACCAGATAGTTCGTTTACCAAATGTGGCACTTGAATTTCAGTATAACCCGCTTCAGTATTTTTATCTAGGAAATAGGCGATAAGTGCGCGTTGCAAACGGGCACCTTTACCTTTGTAGACCGGAAAACCTGCACCAGCTATCTTAACGCCCAGTTCAAAATCTATGATGTCATATTTCTTTGCCAATTCCCAGTGGGGCAGGGCGGTTTCATTTAATTTTGGTACGTCACCTTCACTGAATATTTCTTCATTGTCCTCTTCTGACGAGCCTTTTACTACCGTTTTATGGGGAGTGTTGGGTAATTGATACAATAATGTTTTTAACTCTTCCTCCGCTGTATTCAAGTCTTCGCCTAACTGTTTGGACTCTTCTTTCAGTTTTACGGTTTGTTCTTTTAGCAAATTTGCTTCTTGAACCTTTCCGGTTTTGTACAATACACCAATCTCTTTGGAAATTTTATTGGATTCTGCCAAAACGTTGTCCAAACTAGTTTGTGCAGCACGTCTGCTTTCATCTAATTTAAGCATTTTTTCCACTAAGGGCTGCGCATCAATATTTCTTTTTCCAAGGGCTAGGATAATATCTTCCTTATTATCCCTTATGGTTTGTATTTGTAACATTATTGTATGGTATTTACCTGCAAATTTACGGTAATCTTCTATTTAAATTAGATACTTTTAAGGTCTAAACATCGAATAATATGGTATTTGAACATTTTGCGTTAAATGTAGCTGATATTGATGGGGTAGTAGATTGGTACTGTACCCATTTAGGTCTGACAATAGACAACCAACAGAAAGAAGCTCCGTATATGACTTTCTTGGCGGATAGTACTGGTAGGGTTGTAGTAGAGTTTTATACCCGTGAAGATGAACTGGCAGAAGATTTTTCTAAGAGACATCCTTTAACCTTTCATGTGGCATTTGTTTCTGAAAATGCAGAAAAGGACAAACAACGATTACTTCTTGCTGGTGCAAGTTTTTTTGAAGAGGTCTTTAAAGATGATGGTAGCCATTTGGTAATGCTCCGTGATCCTTGGGGAATACCATTGCAGCTATGTCAACGTGCGGTGAAATTTCCATGATTAATTGTCATATTCTTAGGGCTTGGATGGTAGGATCCAGGTGTGGTGCTCCAATGGTTTCCAGGGCTCTAAAGCTAAATTTATTGAGGGGTCAATAAATGGTCTGTAGGGTTTGCCATTAATGCTAATTTTGGAATTTTTTATATATACGGCAACCTCCTTATTGTCTTTTTTGAAATCTTGTTTTATATATTGGGCAAATTGCCAAGCAAAATCCGGATAGGAAAAAACCTTGCGTTTCTGTGAAAATGTCAAATAGTCTTTAGGGTCTATTGGGTATTCTTTTTTGGTTTTTTGATCTATAGCTATAAATGTACCTTTGCCTAAACGGCTTCTTAACATCATCCTCCAACTCATGCGGTGACCTTCTTCTGTCCACAACACATCATCTTCAATAAAATAATGCCTTACTGGCAATAAGACTTGTAGAATAAAATAAATACTTGCCATGACCACTATAATATTCCTATATTTTGGTGCAGGCACCACTTTTGGTTTAAAAGGTATTTTAGTTTTGAAAAATATTGATCTAATTGTTTTCGGATCAAAAAAGAATACACTGAACGCTAAGGCCAAGTACGGGAAAATCCCTATTTGAAAAACAATGGAATTAAATACATGAAAAAAGATGGATAGGAAAAATGCTATGTTTCTCGTTTTCTTATAAAGGAGAGCCGGTATGATAAGAAGGTCAAATAGAATTCCTGCAAGACCTATGATTTTATGCACCCAAAGCTGTTGTAGCAGTTCACCAACAAATAAATAATCTTTTCTTGGTTGCATCAATACTTTGATCATGCTAAAATCTAGCCAGTCACCGTACATTTTTGCTATAGATGCGTAGGTATATACAATAAACAATTGAAGGACAATGAACCATTTTACATAGCTGTACATGGAATCAGCTTTTAGCTGAGGCTGCATTTTAACATCAACGGAACTACCCCTATGTGCTGGAAAAAAGCACATCATCAAAGAAATAAGAATAAGTAAGTAATAATGGTTGTTGTAAGCTGTTTTTTGCATGAGGTAGGTGGCAGTCCACATCAAGGTAAAAGTGATTATGCTTATCCTATACTTAAATCCCAAGGCAATGCAAATGCCCAGAATACCCATAATACAAAAGTAATAGTACATACCAGTTCCGGGTAATGGCTGTAACCATTCAAAATCTATAAAAGGGAAAAAATGCGTAGGTTCAATTAAATTTCTTTTTACCCACCCGGTGGCAATAGCTCCAAAACTTTCCAATGAGATAAGGATTCCAAAAAAAATGCGAAAAATAATTAAGGGGCTATTATCAATGCGTTGAAATAATACCCTGTCTAGCATCTTATTTTCTAATAAATTGTAGGGATTGCTCCTTGTCCTTTGCCAATTGCAACTTAAGGGCATCTACAGATTCAAACTTATGTTCATCTCTTAAACGGGCCAAAATATCTATCTGTATATTTTTGTTATAGAGATCGGCTTTAAAATCGAAAAAATTAATTTCTATGGATTTTGAGGTGCCGTTAACGGTAGGGTTGAACCCTATGTTCATCATGCCATAAACCGTTTTGCCCATTAGGGTACTTTTTACGGTATAGGCTCCATTTTTAGGTATTAGTTTATAGTTCTCGGAAATAGAAAGATTAGCCGTTGGAAATCCCAATTGCCTACCAATACCCTTGCCCTTTGTAATTGTACCGCTTAACATATACTCATAACCCAAGTAGCTATTGGCCGTGGCAATATCACCTTCTTCCAAAGCTTTGCGTATTTTGGTTGAGCTTACGGAAACATCTTCAATTTCCTGTGCAGGTATTTCGTCTACCTTAAAATCTAATGCATTACCAAATGCTGTAAGATCGGTGATATTGGCTGTTCTATTCCTGCCAAACCTATGGTCATATCCAATAATAACCCTTTTGGTATTTAAGGTATTTACCAAAATGTCCCTTACAAATTCTGTGGCGGTAAGTCTGGAGAACTCCTTGGTAAACGGGTGAATGATCAAAACATCAAGGCCAAGACGCTCCAAAATCATTATTTTTTCATCAATGGTGTTCAAAAGTTTAATATCCGCATCTTTTTGCAAGACCATTCTGGGGTGCGGGAAAAATGTTAGTACAGAAGATTTTAATTCCGTAGTCTTGGCATGATTTATGATTTTATCCAGTATTTTACGATGACCAATATGTACCCCGTCAAATGTACCAATGGTAATGACCGTGGGATGTTTTTCATGATATGTGGAAATGTTGCGAACTGTAATCACCTATGATAGAAAATAAAAAGACTTATATTTGATTCTGAGATAAAAGCCCCCTGATGGTTGCAAAATTACGCCTAGTTTTTTCAATTACCATAGTATTTCTTTCCTTTTCCGGGGTAGCTCAAAGTACATACTGGAAAAAAACTGAACTATCTACGGTCAATAAACAGATTTCCCAGCAACGATTACAGGTGCAGAAGGGAAAGGGTTTTATTCTGGACAAGGAACTATTTGTGCAAAGTTTAATTGCGAATAAAACGTCAAAGATTATTTATTTTCCTGATGAACAAGGCAATCAAATTCCCTTTCGTGTAGAAGAGATACCCCTGTTTTCAAAGGCCTTGGCCCAAAAATATCCTTCCATTAAATCCTATAAAGGTACAGCCTTGAACAACCCTGGCTTTCAAGTGCGTTTTAGCGTATCCCCAAAGGGTATTCAGAGTATGTTCAATAAAGTAGGGGAAGAGGAAGCCCTGTTTATGCAAAAGACCAAGGGAGATACCTATATTTTATACCGGAGGGCTGAACAAAGCAAAAGCGATTTACGGTTTATTTGTAAAACAAAGCCCCATGTTATGGACTATGTCCAGAATTTGACGGCTAAATTGGTAGATGACCAAACGCTAACCACATTTAGAATAGCTATATCCGCATCTGGGGAATACACACAATTTCATGGAGGAACAAAGGCAGATGCCTTGGCCGCTATCAATGCTACATTAACTAGGGTCAATGGTGTTTTTGAGCGTGATTTGGCAATTTCATTACAATTGATAGATAATACGGATGACGTTATTTATACGGATCCGGAAAACGATCCGTATACGGGTAGTTTAAGTTCGCAGGTTCAAAATACTTTAACCAATGTTATCGGCGATGTAAATTATGATATAGGGCATTTGTTCAATCAACAAGATAATACCTTGGATGGCAATTCTGGTTTTATTGGAGCAGTTTGCAAGAATGGTAGAAAAGGAAGTGCGTATTCCACATTATCCACACCTACAGGAGATGCTTTCGATATTGATTTGGTGGCACATGAAATGGGCCATCAATTTGGTGCAAACCACACTTTTTCACATATTTCAGAAGGCACCACTGTGCAGGTAGAACCCGCAAGTGGAACTACGATAATGGGCTATGCCGGTATTACCGGCAATAATAATGTGGCGGCCAACAGTAATGATTATTTCCATTATGTAAGTATAAAACAGATAAGGGAATATCTTCAAACGGTTTCTTGCGGTCAAACAACAGCTATTGTAAATACACCTCCTACATTAACTCCTTTGCAGGATTACATTATACCCAAGGGTACGGCATTTGTTCTAAGTGGAGAGGCAAATGACCAGGATTCCTTGGATGTGTTGAGTTATGCTTGGGAACAAATTGATAATGGCGTGGTTACGCAAAATACTTTTGGCCCCAATAATCCTGCAGGGGCTAATTTTAGGTCTTTGTCGCCCAGCGTTTTACCAAGACGTTATTTCCCAAATCTTAACCGAATTTTAAGTGGACAGCTTACACAGGTATTACCGGGACAAGGAGATGCTTGGGAAACAGTCTCTAATATTGGAAGGCCATTAAACTTTTCGTTAACCGTGCGTGACAATGCTTTAAATGGCGGGCAGAGTATATCAGATGAGATGAATGTTACCGTAATAAATGATGCCGGCCCTTTTGTAGTTACTTCATTGGATACCGAGGAATCTTTAATTGCTGGCTCTATACAGGTTATTACCTGGGATGTTGCGGATACCAATATTGCGCCTATTTCGGCAGAGACGGTTTCTATTTATTTGTCTACCAACGGCGGCTTATCGTATCCTACCGTATTGGCAGAAAATGTTTTGAATGACGGTAGTCAAAGAATAATTGTTCCTAGTATTGATACGGATAGCGGTAGAATTATGGTCAAGGCAGATGAGAATGTCTTTTTTGCGGTCAATGCCGCTGATTTTTCTATTACTCCATCAGAAATTGTTTTGAATTTTAATGAGGTGGAGTTTGATGTTTGTAAGCCTAACGATATCAATATTCCCTTTACATATGAAACGTATTTGGGGTTTAACGAGGAAACCACCTTTAGTACTCCTTCTTTGTCAAATGGTTTAACGGCTACCTTTACCCCAGCAACCGTAACTGAAACAGATACTTCGGTTTTGCTGGATTTAGAAGGGGTGCCAACCCTGGCCGAAGGCACCTACCCTATAGAAATTGTGGCAAGTTCGGCAACGGTTACAAAAGATATTACCTTACTATTAAGGGTATATGATGATGATTTTGAGGTGGTGAGTTTGGTGGCGCCGGAAGACGGTTTGGAAAATGCATCCATTGATGTGGAGTTGCAATGGGAAAACCAAATAGGTAGTACTTTGTACGATATTGAAATAGCGACCAATACCAATTTTACCGCTATTGTTGAAACAGCAACCGTAACTACTAATTCCTATAAACCGGTGCTGTTAGAGAACAACAGCCAATATTTCTGGAGGGTGAAACCAAAAAATGATTGTGGCGAAGGTGTTTTTGGTGCCCCGTTCAGTTTTACCACCATACAATTTAATTGTACTACCAAGGAAGCAACCGCAGGCTTACCTATTGCAATTTCCAGTAGCGGTACCCCGGTTATATCGTCTAAGATTGTTTTTTTCGAGGATTTACCTATTGCCGATATTAATGTTGTTCTTGATATAGAACACACATTTTTGGCGGATTTGGTAATTACGCTAACATCTCCAGAAGGTACAGAGGTAACCTTGGTATCTAGCTCATGTGGCGAGGCCCGTAATATTGTGGCTACCTTTGATGATGATGCCCCTAGTTTTGTTTGTAGTCCGGAACCCGGTATAAGCGGTACCGTTAGACCATTAGGAAATCTAAGTTACTTTAATGGGGAATCGCTTTTGGGTGAATGGATATTGGAGGTTCGCGATAACGCTCCTTCTGACGGAGGGCGGTTGCGTGTTTTTGAATTAGAGGTTTGTGTTGAAGGCGATTTTAGGCCAGATGATGATCAAGATGGTGTGTTTGATGATGGTGATGATTTGTGTTTGGATACACCATTAGGACAGGAGGTCAATGCATCCGGCTGTGCGGTTTATCGTTTTCCTAGTGAAAATTTTACGGTTAGGGTAGAAAGCGAAACGTGTAGTGAAAATAATGATGGCTCCATTACAATAACTCCTAAATTAGCCTTGGATTATCAAGCTACTGTTACAGGTAACAATGTGGAGCTTGTTCAAAATTTTTCAAATACTTTTAATTTGGCAAATTTGGCTTCGGGCACCTATTCCGTTTGTATCGTTGGTACGGATGGATCTATTACCTATGAGGAGTATTGCGTTGAAATTCAAATTACGGAACCGTCTCCACTTAATGTTACTTCTAAGGTAAACTTGGACGGTAGTCAAATTACATTTTCCTTACTTGGTTCAACTTTATATACCATTGTCCATAATGGTGAACTTTTGTTGACCGATGAACCTATGGTGACATTAAATTTAAAGAAGGGACTCAATACATTTAAGGTGACTACCAATTTGGCGTGCCAAGGTACTTATGAGGAAGAATTTGTTTTTGAGGAACAGGCCATGGTATTCCCTAACCCGGTTAGCGATACTGCCCATATTTATTTTGGGTATGATCCAGGTCCCGTTTTTGTACAGATATTTAGTGCCGATGGTAGATTGATATCAGGAGCTACCTTTATTCCGCAACAAAATAGAATAGAGATAGATTGTAGTGCATTTTCCATAGGTTTGTATTATCTGAAATTTAAGGGAATGAACACTAAAGGCACTTTAAAAATGATTAAAGAATGATGCGCATTATTTTCATAGCCTTATCTTTTACCCTCATTTTTATAGGATGTAAGAAAAAAAGGTCGGCTCAACCCCCTGAAGCGGTGATGTTGCTGTTTCCCGAACAGAATTCTGAGTGTACTACGGGGTTAAGTTTAGGAGAGGAGAAAAGTCAGGTAGAATTTAATTGGACCGCTGCGGATAATACGGAAGCCTATGAGCTAAGGGTCACCAATGTAGCAACCCAAACGGTACAGACGATAACTTCCTCTAACACTTCTGCAACGTTACCTTTGGAGAAAGGAATGCAATATTCATGGTTGGTACGTTCTAAAAATAGTCAGGTAGAACAAACCGTGTCCAGTGAAATTTGGAATTTTTATAATGCCGGTTCCAATACAACATTTGCTCCTTTTCCTGCTACTATTGTAAGTCCGACCTCGTCTGAGAATGTGTTTAAGGATATTAATAATGAAGTTGTCCTTTCATGGACTGCTTCTGACCTGGATAACGATATCGTAAACTATGAAGTATATTTTTCAGTGGAAACACCACCAACGGACTTAATACGTTCGCTGCAGCCCTCCGTAAACAGTATTAAGGTTTCCGTTGCTTCGGATACGGTCTATTATTGGAGTGTAGTGGTAATAGATGCGGAAGGGAACAAATCTAATTCTGGCATCTATAATTTTAAAGTGCTGTAATCAAGTATTGTTAAATTGGTTCATAGTCCTGGCAATGCCGCTAAGAACAAAGGCGCTGACTACTTCTGCGGACCTAGATAAACGTTCCTTGATTAAATTACGCTCCTCCTCGTTCCATTGGCCCAATACATAATCTACTTGTCTACCTTTACCAAAATTAGCTCCCACACCAAATCTAAACCTGTTATAGGCGTGGGTCTGTAAATGTTGTTGAATGTCCTTTAATCCATTGTGGCCTCCATCACTGCCCTTCGTTTTAATGCGTATAGTGCCAAAGGGTAAGTTGATGTCATCGGTAATGACCAAAATATTGCTCTGAGGAATTTTTTCCTTATCCATCCAATATTTTAAAGCTTTACCACTACGGTTCATATAGGTAGAAGGTTTAAGGCAAATAATTGTTCTTCCCTTAATCTTGAACGTACCTAAATCTCCAAGTTTAGCGGTTTCAAAAGTAAACTCATTGGCTTTTGCCAATTCATCCAATATCTTAAAACCTATATTATGTCTGGTTTCGGTATATTCATCACCAATATTGCCAAGGCCGACAATCAAAAATTTTTTCATGAGGTCTTCTTCTTTAGGTGCACTTGGGCGTGTATTAAAAAGTCCTTTTAAAAATTGGAACATTTAGACTTTGTTTTGCGGCAAAAATACAAAAGCATCCCGATACGGATATCGAGATGCTTTTTTTGTAATACTTAAGTTAAGAAGTTTATTCTTGAGCAGCTTCTTCAGTTGCCTCTGCAGCACCTTCAGCTCCTTCTTCTCCTTCTTCATCCTCATCATCAGTAACAATTGCGGTACGTGCAGTTTTAACCTGTACAACAACTTGACTTTCTGGATGTAAGATTGTGAAATCATCATTTAATAATGAGGCTACAGAAATATTCTGACCTATTTTTAATTTTGAGATATCAATATCGAAGAAATCCGGCAATTTATCCGGTAATGCTTTAATGGCAAGCTTACGTTTTCTAAATAGCAAACGTCCACCGTTACGTACACCAGGAGAGTTTCCTACCAAACGTACCGGGATGTCCATAGTAACCACTTTGTCATCAAATAATTGATAAAAATCAATATGTATGATTTTATCGGTTACAGGATGAAACTGTATATCCTGCATTACCGCTTTTAGAGAAGCTCCACCATCCAATTCAATTGCAACTGTGTGTGCATTTGGAGTGTAAACCAAGTCTCTGAACGCTAGTTCATCTGCTGAAAAATGTAATGGTTTATCCCCTCCGTATACCACGCAAGGAACCTTTCCAGCATTACGTAGGGCCTTCGTTGCCTTTTTGCCCACGCTTTCTCTTTCTGATCCTTTAATTGTAATTGACTTCATTATATGTATTAAAAATTAATATTCAATGGTTTTCTCTAATCTTAAAAAAACACCTATGCCATGAAAGCTAGATGTCTACATTAAAAATTTAGAGGATATAGAGTTGTTGTTGTGCACCTTGTCCATTACATCGGCAAATAACTCGGCACAACTTAAAACTCTTACTTTATTACTTTTCACCTCCGCTGGAATAGAATCTGTTATGATTAGCTCGGTAAGTTTAGATTTTTCTATTTTTTCATATGCATCCCCTGATAATAGACCATGCGTAGCAATGGCCCTAACACTTAACGCGCCTCTCTCTATCATTAAATCTGCAGCTTTGGTCAACGTACCCGCAGTATCAACCATGTCATCAACAAGTACCACATTTTTGCCTTGTACATCGCCAATAAGCTCCATGTGCGAAATTACGTTGGCCTTGGCGCGTTGTTTATAACAAACAACAACATCACTGTCCAACGCTTTGGAATAGGCATAAGCTCTTTTGGAACCACCCATATCTGGAGATGCCAAGGTTAAATTTTCCAATCCAAGATTTCTTAAATATGGTAAGAACAATGTAGATGCAAAAAGATGATCCACAGGTTTTTCAAAAAAGCCCTGAATCTGATCAGCGTGGAGGTCCATTGTAATTATTCTGGTAGCCCCTGCGGTTTCTAACATCTTAGCCACCAATTTTGCGGCAATAGGTACTCTAGGTTTATCTTTTCTATCTTGTCTTGCCCATCCAAAATATGGCATAACAGCTGTTATATGTCGTGCAGATGCTCTTTTAGCGGCATCTATCATTAACAACATTTCCATTAAATTTTCCGGTCCCGGGTGCGTAGATCCAATAATGAATATTCTGGTACCTCGTATAGATTCTTCAAAAGAGGGTTGAAATTCACCATCACTATAGCGAGAAAATGAGATTTTCCCTAATTCTGCACCATAAGCTTTGGCAATCTTTTCGCCTAGAGCTGTACTTTGGGTACATGCAAAAATTTTTGGTTCCGGAACTTGATATGGCATATCTTTTTGTCTTATTTACCTCAGCAACAGATTCAATCCTATGGAAGGCCCTGTTTTTTAAGGAGGTGCAAATTTAAAAATTAAAATTGGTTGCAGCTGTATAAATGTTTGAAATTTTTGATGGTAGAAAGAAAAAAATTATTTAATTTCGCAGTCCAATTTAAAAATACCAGATTGTATGGTATTTATGCTCGAGTGGCGGAACTGGTAGACGCGCTGGATTCAAAATCCAGTTCTTCGGAGTGTGGGTTCGATTCCCACCTCGAGTACAAAATAAAAAACCCTTCAGTAAATGAAGGGTTTTTTTATGTTCAGTTTTTAACCTTTAGTTTCAAATACTTAATTCGCTCCCTATTGTATGTGTAAACAATATGCACAAAATCGTTGCTGTCTTGAATGATCGCCGGGTAGCTAAATTCCCCTTCCTCTTCATTTTCCAATTGTAAGACATCTTTCCAATTTACCCCGTCATCACTATAGGCTAAATTAAGGGTTTGCCTACCTTCAGACCAGTGTTTACCGCTTAATGTTGGGTTGTAGACCAATAAAAAGCCACCGTTTTTTAAGGTTACCGCATCAATACCGCTATTTGGATTTTTTACGGTACCCGCTTTTGCCATTGACCAACTTTCTCCAAAATCTGTACTTACACTTTCCATAATTACATTTTTATTGCTTCTTAGCAATGCTTTTAAGGAATTGTTGGGCAATTGAATGATGGTAGGCTGAATAACTTTTACATCTTTTTTAGATGGTATTTCTATATGTTTCCAGGTATAGCCGTTATCATTTGAAATTTCCACGTGGGCTTTCCATATAGCGCCATCTTCCAATTCTACGCTAGAGGGAGAAACTATGGTATGTCCATTGAATTGAACAGGCTTGTTTTTAATAGGCCCTAGTATAGGAGAGGGTAATTTTTTAGGTAGAGACCAATGTTGTCCGTTATCTGTAGATGTTTTGTACATGCCCCACCATGTAGATGGTGAAGGGCCTACTTTGTAATAATTGAAAAGAACGCCTTGGTCATTTTCAAATAATACAGGGTTCCATGTTGGGTAATGAATACTATCATTTTCCATACCAGTAGCAATTTTTCTTGGGGCAGACCAGCTATTGTTCGTTAGGGTACTGGTGTAAATAGCTACATCTGGATGTCTTTCATGCGTACCTGCAAACCAAGATGCCATGAGACTTCCGTTTTTTAAGGCTACAATTGTTGGGGCATGACATTGCATAAACGGAGCCTCATCAAAAATAAATTCATTTTTTAATAATTTAATTTCAGGAAGCTCTTTGGTAGGTTCTTGTACTTGGGCAAATACAAGTGCAGAAAACAAACCAAAGAACAAATTAAATATGGAAACAAATCTTTTACTTGTATTGAAAGTGTTTGCTATTTTATTCAAAAATTTAATTTTTATGAACGGAATGAAAGGGCTAAAGCAGGTAAAGATTTCTTCTTAATAGTATTAGGAAGTACCACTCTTACTTTTCCGTCTTTAAGTTTCCAATTTAATTTCTGGCCAGTTTCCAACAGGGTAACTTTACTGCCTTCCTTTGGAATATTATTTTCCCATGTAACATAATTTGGTACGGCTTCTCCTTCCTTTAAAGGGATAAGTGCATAGGTGGTGTTGTCTTTTTTTGTGAAAAAGTTTGTACCGTCCGTATAATTTTCCGTTGTTATGGTTCCATATATGGCGTCACCATTTGTGGATAGCCACTTGCCAATTTCTTCTAGTTTGTTCACGGCCTCTATGGGGAGCAGTCCGTCTGATTGCGGTCCTACGCCCAATAATAAATTTCCTCCTTTGGCAACAATTTCAATGAGGGTGTGTATTACCTTGTTTGAAGATTTGTAGTTGTCATTTGGTACATAACCCCAAGCATTTCCTAATGTTATACAGCTCTCCCAAGGATTATCCAGTTTGGTTTCCGGAACCGAACGTTCTGGAGTTTGGTAGTTTTCATAAGGTCCGTGTACCGTTCTGTCCGCAAAAATGATTCCGGGTTGTGCCTTGCGTGCCATTTCTGCAATTTTTGGCATATTAATATGCTGGTCCCAGTCTGGTATAGGTGCACCCCAAGCACGTACTTCGTCATTGACCGTTTCCCTTGGTCTAACCCAGCCACCGTCTAGCCATAGAATATCTATTTGTCCATAATCGGTTACCAATTCGTTTATTTGGTTGTAGGCGAAGTTTTGAAAACGCTCCCATCGCTCAGGATACTTTCGTATATCATAATTTGGGTTACGGTCTGGGGTGGCATATTTATCCCACCAGAAATCTTGCGAGTGCCAATCTGGCTTGGAATAATAGGCGCCAATCATAAAATCTTTTTTTCTGAACGCATCAAAAACATGTTTGGCAACATTGGCCTTTGGGTGGTTTTTAAATGGACCATTGGTTATTTTGTAATCGGTCTGTTGGGTATCGAACATATTAAAACCATCATGGTGTTTGGTGGTAAAGACTACGTATTTCATGCCGGCACTATTGGCAGCATCGGCCCAACTATCGGGGTCAAAATTTACAGGGTTGAATACGGAACTCAAATTCCAATACCATTTCTTATAGTCATTATAGGACATTCCCTCAGGTCTTTCCAACCATGCTTCTGAACATAGCTGCCAAGATTCTATAATTCCCGGTACGGCATATACGCCCCAATGAATCAGCATGCCAAATTTTTGATCTCCCCATTCTTTTAGTTTTTCTTGTACTAATGGATCGGTAGGAGCTTCATAAATGGTTGATTTGCCATGAATATTATCTTCTTGGGAAAATGAAAATAACGTTATAAAAATGAAAAGGTAAAGTAGTGTATGCTTCATTAAATTAGGGTTTGGAATTTTAATTCGTAAAGATAATCTATCGGTCAAAAACCAGGAAGCTTTCCGTTGTTATGAATGTTTAAAGATGTAAGTCACTTTAATAAGTGTCAGACTCTGAATAACATAAGTATTTAAATTTTCAAAAAGGACAGGTGTAATTGATCCATTTTCATTCTGATATTTTTTTTAACATTTCACTGAATAAAATATTAAAAACATAGTAAATATTAATTATATTCGTAACCGTTAACGTTAACGGTAGGGTTAAATCATATTTTTAGCAATATATAATTGATGATTTGATAAAATTGAAATATGAAGTTCACATTGCTTTTAAACCGTTGACGCCTTTTTTTGATTCTAAATAAATGCTAGCAAAAAATAATATAAACCAAACCAGATAAATAACGGAACACAAAATTCATAAAAGCAATACCATGGAAAATAAAAGAAGAAATTTTATAAAGAAAAGCGCACTGGCCTCAGGGGGTATTTTTTTAGGAGCCAATGCAATGAGTGCTAGTAGTTACAGAAAAATTATAGGATCAAATGATAGGGTAAGGATAGGTATCGTTGGATTTTCCAACAGGGCAAAAAATGCTTTAATACCTGCCTTTAACGGTCATAGTAAAGCCCAGAATTTTGAGATTGTAGGCGTGTCCGATATTTGGAACAGACGTAGGGATGAAGGTGCGGCTTACATCAATGAAATGACCGGTAATAAAATAAAGCAGTGGAGAAACAATGAGGAAATGTATGCGGAAAATAAAATTGATGCTACCATTATTTCTACGGCCGATTTTCAACATGCCCTACACACAGTACAGGCTGCCAATGCCAAAAAAGATGTATACTGCGAAAAACCTTTTGCCGAAACCATGGCAGATGCCAGAGTGGGTATGAAGGCTGTCAAGGAATCCGGAATTGTTTTTCAAATTGGAAGTCAAAGAAGAAGTGGGGCCAATTACCATGCGGCAAATAACTTTATAAAATCAGGAAAATTTGGCGATATCGTTATGGTAGAAATGACCTGGAACGTAAACCAGCCAGGCCGTTGGAGGTTGCCAAAACTTACCCGTGAAATAAGACAATCCGATACCGATTGGAAAAGATATCAAATGAATAGGCCAGAGGCGGCTTGGGATCCAAGAAAATATTTGGAATATAGATTGTTTTGGCCATACTCTTCTGGGATTCCCGGTCAATGGATGTCCCATCAAATAGATACGGTGCATTGGTTTTCCGGTCTTGACCACCCAAGAAGTGTTGCTGCCAATGGGGGTATTTACCTTTGGAAAGATGGACGTAAGAATTTTGATACCATGTCCGCAGTCTTTGATTATGGACCTACGGATGATCTAGAGTCCGGTTTTCAGGTAACCTATTCTTCCAGATTTACCAATTCCGCAGGCGGAACCAAGGAAATCTACTATTCTAACGCAGGAGAATTGAACCTGGATACCAATAAGGTAAGTGATAATGGTGGTTTGGAAGAAAAGTATGCCAGCGCCATGAATATGGAATCAAATAAGCTTGAAGGTTTTAACCTTAGCGAAAATGCGCCTAAAGTAGTTACCTCAGCAAATACCGGTGCCGATAATATGACCTCTATGCACATGCTAAATTGGATGGAATGTGTTAGAAGCCGTAAGGCTACCAACGGACCCATAAAAGCGGGGTACAATCACTCCATAGCCAATATAATGACCACAGCGGCGTTGAGGACTGGCCTAAAAGCCACTTTTGACGAGAAAACACAAAATGTTTTGGCAGGCGGAGAAATTTTTCAATACTAAAACCTACACTTTATGTATCCATTTAAATATAGTGTATTCGTATTGGCGATACTTTTATTGACCTCGTGTAAAGAGGATAAAAAGAAGGATGTTTCGGATCATACAAACGACAACAAAACCATGCAAGGCCCAGCAATTACTTTTGAACATGATAAAGCGGCCAAAAAGGTTCAGATTAGTATAAATGGTAAGGTTTTTACCAATTATATATATGATGGGCAAACCCCCAAACCCATTTTATATCCTGTGCTGACACAAAGCGGAAAAACGCTGACTAGAGGGTTCCCCTATGAACCTAGACCGGGAGAGCGCGTGGATCATCCGCACCATGCGGGATTATGGTTTAATTATGGCGATGTCAATGGTTTGGATTTTTGGAATAATTCTTATGCTGTTCCAGATGGTGAAAAACAAAAATACGGGAGCATTGTTCATGATGAGTTTTTAGAAATGGATGAAGCCCAAGGAACCTTAACGGTTAAGGCATATTGGCAAAATGCCTCTCATGAGAATCTATTGGAAGAAACTACACAATTAATTTTTACCGAGACGGGCAACACGAGGATAATTGATAGGCTCACCACCTTAAAAGCCTTGAACGATGTAGCTTTCAATGACAATAAGGAAGGAATGATTGGTGTTAGAGTGGCCAGGGAGATGGAGATGCCCACGGATAAACCTGCGGAATTTACAGATGCAGAGGGCAATGTAACCAAAGTTAAGGTTTTAAATAACGAAGGGGTCATGGGCAATTATATAGCAAGTTCAGGGCTTACCGGAAATGATGTTTGGGGCACCCGTAACGAATGGGTGAAATTGGAAAGTAAATTGGAAAATGAACCGGTATCCATAACCATAATAGATCATAAGGATAATGTGGGCTTTCCTACATATTGGCACGCACGTGATTATGGATTGTTTGCCGCAAACCCTTTAGGGCAAGCTGTTTTTTCTGAAGGTAAGGAAACCTTAAACTTTAAATTGCTAGAGGGGGAAAGCACTACTTTTAAATATCGGATACTTATCCATAATGGCTCGGAATTAAGTCCGGAGGAAATCGGGAAAATATTTACGGACTTTAATCAATAGAATATTATGAGGTGTATTGTGAAAGTTGTATTTCTTGTCTTTTTTGTGATACCAATTTTTGGTCAAACAATTGATGATACTTGGGAACCCATTTTTAATGGTAGTGATCTGGAGCAATGGAACGTACCAGAGGATAATATGTGGTGGTCTATAGAAAATGGTACGTTATGGGCCAAAAGTGATCCGGATAAAATAGGATCCATTCTATGGACAAATAAAACCTATACCGATTTTGTGGTTCAGTTAGATTTTAAATTTGGAGAGGGTGTGGTAGATACGGGTATTTACATGAGAGGGGATAACCGTAAGAATGTGCAGGTGCAGATTGGTATATCCGGGTCGTTGAAGAAAGATATGACCGGGGCACCCTATGTGCCCACGTTAGGTTACCCGGTAGAGGCATCTGGAGTAGAGGCATTGTTAGACCAGAAGGGGTGGAATACGATAAGGGCGAAAACAGTGGGCAATACGTATACCGTTTGGCTCAACGGAATAGAGGTGATGAACTACGAGCTAGAGAACGCCAATTTAAAAGGCCCTATAGGGTTGCAATTGCATCCCGGCAATGAAATGACCGTACAGTTCAGAAATATTATGGTAAATGAACTTTGACCCTTATATTATGTGAAATTAATTTTCATGAATCCATATAGGGTAGTACCTTATCGCAAATAATTTAAAGGGTGAACTTTGAGTATAGGGATTAAGCAGATAGCCGAAATGGCCAATGTCTCCATTGGTACTGTAGATCGTGTGCTACATAAACGCGGTGGGGTATCCAAGGAAACGGAATTAAGGGTATTAAAGATAATTGAGGAAAATGGCTATCAAAAAAATACAGTGGCCAGTAGGTTAAAACTTGCTTCTGTAAATAAGATAAAATTTGCCATTTTACTACCAGAATCAACAACAACCTCAAGTTATTGGGAATTACCAAAATTAGGTATTACCAATGCCCTACAAGAATTAAAGGAATTTGGGGTGCGTGGCGATTATTATCAATTTTCAGGTTCTTCATCATCTTCCTTTAGAAAAAAATGCAATCAAATTATTTTAAAAAATTATGATGCAATTATAACGGTACCTTTTTATGAGAATGAATGTAATATGTTGTTGGAGGTTTCCCAAAAAAGACAGTTAAAAGTGATCTTTTTGGACACTGAAATCCCATTAAAATATCCATCTAATTTTATAAGACAAAATTCACATAAAGCCGGTATGGTAGCTGGTAGATTGTTACATGGTTTGGTAGGTGGGCAAGGGAAATATTTTATTGTGAATACCTATAACGACCTAGGAATACAGTTCAATAACAAACAACGGGAAGATGGCTTTAGGGCCTTTTTTAAATCTCTGGGGCATAACGTGGTAATTAAAACCGTTAACCACCCATTAAATGAAGCGTTACAGATTACTGAAGAAATGCTTTCTTGGTTCAAAGGTGACAATCCCAAAGGAATTTTCGTCACTAACTCAAGAGCGCATTTAATTCCTGAAATTTTATCGGAATATAAAGTAAGCAATACATCATTACTTGGTTTTGACCTAAACGATAAAAATTTAAAATATTTAAAAAATGGTAAGATCGATTTTTTAATCAATCAACAACCAAAATACCAAGGATACGCTGCTATTAAAAACTTGTTCAATTCCTTGACCAAGCAGGATAACGTGCAACTTGATCTTGATATTCCCGTAGAGATTTTCGTAAAGGAACATTTTCTTTGATATCGCTCTATAAAAAATCCTCCTAAAACCAATATGATCAAAGGAGGATTAGTAAAACTAACTCAAACTAGTATTTTTATTGTGGATAACCCGGGTTTTGTGGATAACCGCCCAATGCCCTATCTATTTGATTTTGTGGTATTGGTCTAACAATATGGTAATCCTGAATGTTGGGTGATGCTTGCGGATTATATAATCTTGTCCGTTCCACTAATTTGCCCGTTCTTGCCAAATCTGGCCAGCGATGTCCTTCTCCTACTAATTCTCTGGCTCTTTCATCCAGTAAAAAATCTAAGTCTACATCTGCCGCGGTAACCTGTGAGGCCGTTTCTTGACCTAGGACAGCTGCCCTAGCACGTATTACATTAATATCATCGGCTGCACCGGAAGGGTTATTTTGTTGCAATCTGGCTTCTGCCCTTAACAAATACGCATCTCCTAAACGCATTAATATGAAATCTCGCTGGCCGTTTACTTTTTGTCTGTCCGGTCTTGTTGGGTCGATCCATTTGTTCATGGATGGAAAAAGCCGTTCATTATATTCATCATTAGAATAAACTAAATAAGGAACAGCATCTTGTCGGGATTGTGGCCAGTCTACATCTTTTCCAGGGCCAGGGATATAAATTGCGGTATCACCAATAGCTATTGCCGCTCTGGCGGGTTCTTCTCCTACAGCATCTGTAGCAGGTTCTTCTTTGTTGGCGTACCATACATGTTTAAAAGAAGCGTCATATCTGGTATCTATTGATCTATCCCATAAGGTCAACATAAAGTCCGTTGGACGATGTCTTTTCCACGGTCTACCATTGGTAATATCTCTTGTCATACCTCTTCGAACATCATATTCATGCAGAAAATAAAGATGCCATCTATGCCCAAATGGGTCAACATCACTATCTACTTGCGATTTGGAATTGGGTACTACAAAAACCATTTCACTGTTTTCCTGGTTATCTATATCCCATAAATCCGAAAAGTTGGGAAGTAGAGAAAAGTTGTAATTGTTAATGACATTGCCGAACAAAGTTTCTGCTCTTGAAGCATCTGAAGTTTCTGCAAACCCTTGATAACTTCTGGTTAAAAGGACCTTGCCTAACAAAAACTCAGCTGCAGGCTTAGTGGCCCTGCCATAATCAGATTGTTCATCGGGTAAATTGGCTATAGCAAATTCTAAATCAGGTACAATAGCTTGGGTATAAATCTCGGATTGTGCAGTTTTGTTGGCCTCAACTTCTACGCCTTCTGTTTCCTCTAGGCTTAGGTGGGCATCACCAAAAGTGGTTACTATATTAAAATAAAAATAGGCCCTTAAAAAACGTACTTCTGCAATGCGCAGGTTTTTTAAGGCCTCATCCATTTCTACATCCGGAGCACGATTAATAATGGCATTGGCCTGATTAATGCCTTTGTACCAATTGTCCCATGAATCTCTTATATAACTTTCCGATCCATTTAGACCACCATCATAAAAATTAAAGACTTTGTGGCCGCCATCTGCCCCATTGGTCCAGATATCCGTTCCAAAGGTTAACATGGCTGCACTTATTTCCTGTCCATAAAAAGGTTTAAAGGTAGAATAGGTTGCTCTAACACCATCTTCTAAGCCACCTTCTGTAGTATAATAAGAGGCCGCTGAAACATCTGTTACCAGCTCCTCTTCAATAAATTTATCACATGACTTTGTTGTAAAAGCCAGTGCTAAAACAATGAGTATATAAATTTTTCTGTTCATAATATTTAAATTATTCTATTTAAACTAACAATTTTTTAAGATTAAAAGGTTGCCTTTAAGGATAGCGACCATTGTTTTGTACTAGGAACAACGCCACTGTTTAAATCGGTATCGTCTTCTGAAATTTCTGGATCATACGTATCATAATCACTCGCAAACCAAAGATTCTGTCCAGAGACTGACAATCGTAGTTTTTCCATGCTTAATTTTTCCACAATAGATTCCGGTAAATTATACCCTAATGATATATTTCTTAGCTTAATGAAACTACCATCAAAATAACGCAACGTAGAACCGTTTCTTGGACTTTCTTGATTTTCATTAGGTCTTGGGTAGGCATTTGTAGGGTTATCTATAGTCCAATAATCTACATCTAGGTTATTATATCTTCCAAACAAAGAATTATTGCTTCCATGAAAATTAGACTGTACCGTATGGCCCACTCTAAATACAAAGAAAACTCCAAGATCAAATCCCTTGTATGAAAATTTGTTATTGAATCCACCATACCAATCAGGTACGCCATTACCAATAATTTTTCTGTCGTCTGGCGTAATTACCCCGTCCCCATTTAAATCGTTCAATTTAATTTCACCCGGTACCTTATTGTCTGCGGCCAAAGCGGCTGCCTCTTCATTCGCTTGCCAAATACCTATTTTTTCATAATCAAAGAATACTTTTATAGGTTGTCCAATAAACCAACCGTTGCCCACATCATCTAAAGGGTTACCATCCGCATCTGTTAAGGCAAGTTCCGTGATTTCTTCATTATATGTAGATAGGTTTAGATCTACATCCCAATTAAATCCGTCATCAGTGTTATCTATGATTCCTCCACTTATAGAAAATTCAAACCCGGTAGTTCTTGTTGATCCTACATTTTGTAAAACATTTTCGTATCCGGAAGTAGAAGGTAAACTTCTTTCCAGTAAAAGGTCTACGGTATTGGTTCTAAACCAATCAAAAGAACCTACCAAACGATTATTGAAGAACCCATAATCCAAACCAATATCTAAAGTTTTAGACACCTCCCAAGTTAAATCTTCATTAGGAATTTCATTTAGGCCAAAACCTAATGCCGGAGATTCTCCAAAAGCATATACAGAACTTCCTAGTCTACCTGCGGTTTGGTAAGGTAGCACGGATGTATTACCAACCTCACCATAAGATGCCCTTAATTTCATTTCAGAAACCTGTGTTTCCATTAAAAAATCCTCTTGATCAATACGCCATCCGGCAGATACACCAGGGAAGTATTTCCACTGGTTGCCAGGTGCCAACCTTGATGATCCATCTGCTCTTAAAGAGGCTTGGAATAGGTATTTTCCATCAAAATCATAATTGACCCTTCCCATAAAAGAAGCTAGGGCCCATTCCGTCAATCCGGATTCTAATACCCCACCTTGGGTGGCAGAACCTAAATTGTAGAATGATTGTGATTCATAAGGTATTCCGGTTACATTGCCGCTATTGAATTCAAGTCTAGATTTTTGAATACTTTGTAACAGCGTTACTTTAAGGTTTTGCCTGCCTGTTAGTGCTTTATTATAAGTCAATAAATTTTCAAGGGTATAGCCAAAATCATTTACATTAATTATCCCCGCTCTTCCTGGACCACCACGGTTAGTATTTGTAAGACTACCGGCAAAAGTTCCTCTTCTACCTATTCTAATATCAGGGCCAAAAGTAGTTGTCCATTTTAGGCCCTCCATAATATTGATGTCCAAATAAACAGGTGCAAAAATTCTTGTTTGTTGTCTTTCGTCTATATAAGCTCCTTCTACCAATTCATTTAATGGATTAGTACGAATACCATCATTGGTCGGTAAGAATTTTAATTCTCCGTTTTCGTCATATGGAACACCTAAAGGGTTATTGGCCAATGCCTCACCTAGTGTAGCATTTGAACCCCAATTTTGCTCTGTTTTAGCTACTAAAAATGATGCTCCTATCTTAAAAATATCATTGATTTTGTGATCAACGTTTACCCTTCCGGAAAATCTTTCAAAATCCTGATTGCTTATAATACCCTGTTCCTTGAAATAACCTATGGAAGTACTAAACGTTGTATTTTCCGACCCTCCGCTAATTCCAATTTGATGGTTGGTCTGGTATCCATTGCCCGTAACCAGGTCTTGGTAATCCGTGGATCTACCCTGTGCTAGTGATTCTAGTTCTATTGGGTCTAGAAATACTTCAGTATCTGCAGGAATTGTTCCGTTCCAGCCAATACGCCTAGATTCTCTTTTTAAATTTGCAAACTCGGCACCGTTCATCATATCTACCAGCTTTGTAGCAGAAGTAACACCGTAACGGCTACTATAGGTTATTTTGGTTTTGCCAACTCTTCCTCTGTTGGTGGAAACCAGTATAACGCCGTTTGCGCCTCTAGAGCCATAAACTGCTGTAGCTGCAGCATCTTTCAATACTTGCATGGAAGCAATGTCGTCTGGATTGATATCTGCCATAGAACTTGGACCATCTATTAAAGGAATTCCGTCTACCACATATAAAGGGTCGTTAGATGCACTTATTGAACGTCTACCACGAATTCTGACCGTGGGGTTTTGCCCAGGTCTACCACCTGTAGATTGCACATCTACACCGGCTATTTGACCTTTGATTGCATCTATACTACTTGAAACTTGTACAATACTTAATTGTTCTGCAGAAACCGTCTCAATTGCACCGGTTACTTCGCCTTTCTTTTGGGTACCATAACCTACCAATACTACTTCATCAAGTGCAGCGGCATCTGGCTGTAATGATACATTTACGGTTGATCTGCCATTAATTTGTATTTCTTGGCGAGCATAACCTACATAACTAAATACCAATGTACCATTAGATGGTGCGTTAATGCTAAAGTTACCGTCAAAATCTGCTACGGCTCCTGTAGTGGTACCTTTGACCACAACACTTGCCCCAGATAAAGGTATGCCGTTTTCATCTGTAATGTTACCTGTTATGGTAGATTGAACATCTTCAATCATTCCAGATTTAGACGTGTTACTTGAATTTCCTAAAATTGGGCCAACTGCTAAAATGCCGAGTACGGCAGATAGCAGTAAACTCTTTGTTTTCCGACTTAATTTTTTAATGTGTTTTTTTTTCATTTGTTAAGTGTAATTAGGTGGTTAATTATAAGTTCTCTGTTGATTTACATTTAAAAATATATTTAGGGGAGTAGTTGATTTATTTTATTGGCGAGTGACCAAGTTGTGTTTTATGTTTTTGATTGTTTGGTTTTCGTTAACGTACACGGATTGTTAAAAAATGTTAATTAAATGTAACAAAAATTTTTATACAAAAAATAAAATACGTAGTAATAGTGCTAAATGATTGTTATTTTAATAAATAAAACACATTAAATTATAGTATTGTTAAGGTAATTACTAAAAATTTGTATAAATATAGATAGGTTTAAAGAGGGTTTTTTTATAAAAACAGCTTTTTTTTGTAGGAATTGAAGTAATGGTAATAAGTGAATTTAGTGCTATTTTACACTGATCAAAACTGCTTCACAACTTTGTAAATCGGAATTTAGAATTATGTTTTCAGCCTTTTTTCCGTCTGAAATTTCTAATGATACCGTGTTGGGTGGAGAACTACCCAAATTATGTGCGTAGAGGAATAAATCGTTAGGTTTGTTAGGGTTCAATTTTATGTTGAACGCTTGTTTAAAATAAGTGAGGTAATACTTGGAAACCACAGATACACCATTAAGATAAATAGATACAATATCCCCGTCTTGCCTACCATGATCCCAAATTTTGACAATAATATTCTCAGAATCAAATTCAAATTTTTTGGTGTATGAAATTTTTCTACCTTCAAAACTCTCTCTTAAGATAGGTTCTTTTTGTACTTGTTGTGTTGAGACTGGCGTAGGGGAAGAAGGTACTTTTACAACGGGTTCCGTATTGCTAATTTTCCTTCTTTTTTCTTTCTTAACGGGTACAGGATTGGCGTTAGCCAACTGTTGTTTTTTCTTCCGCTCATCAGATGCTGCATTGGTAATCGTAAAAAACGGAGTTACTCTTTTGGCAATGTTGAATTTGTCGTTGGGAAATAATTCTATGGCCACTACTTGATAACGGTTACCAGAACCTATGTTTTTTGCCAATTCTATTCCTTCCTCAAAACCGTCATTTTTAAAAGTACCTAATTCCTGGACTACCATTTCGTTTCTAACTAGAAAGAACCGTATGGTTTTACTAGTGTCAATGTTTACCGTATTCCATTCCAAAGTAACTTTATTTGGAATATTCCAAACCGTACTCGTATTGGGTTGGGATATGTTGATGACAGAATTTTGAGCGCTTTCATTGTCCTGTGCATATGCAAAGGGCAATATAAAGCTCATTAATACTACAGTAAAAAAATGTTTTTTAAGCATAAGAACAGTCTTGTCCCAAAGATAGTATTTAACCCTAACATGCTAAATACGTGGTATTTTTCAATTTAAACTTCAAACAACGTTTCATATAAAATAGCTCTTAATATACATATTCATTTTATAACGCTCAGAAAATTGGTCAAGGTTGTGAATAATTTAATTTGGAAATAATCCTAATAATTGGAAATAATCCATAATTTAGCTATCCCGAATTTTAGAGGGATAGTTATGAGCAAAACCATTTTACATATCGATTTAGATACTTTTTATGTATCGGTAGAGCGGCTCAATAATCGTGAGCTACAAAATAAGCCTTTACTGGTGGGTGGTACGGGAGATCGTGGAGTGGTAGCGGCCTGTAGTTATGAAACTCGCGGATTTGGAGTGCATTCTGGTATGCCCATGAAAATGGCACGTGAACTTTGCCCCGATGCTTTTGTAATTCGTGGTAATGCGAGCGAGTATAGTAAGCATTCTGATGTGGTGACCGAAATCATAAAAGAGTACGTACCTGTATTCGAAAAATCCAGTATCGATGAGTTCTATGCAGACCTCTCTGGTATGGACCGTTTTTTTGGCTGCTATCAATATGCATCAGAAATGCGAAAGAAAATTATTAGGGAAACGGGACTCCCTATTTCCTTCGGATTATCTGCTAATAAAGTAGTTTCTAAAGTAGCGACGAACGAGGCAAAACCAAACAATCAACTAAAGATAGATGAGGGGTTGGAAAAACCTTTTTTGGCACCGTTATCCATTAAAAAAATACCAATGGTGGGTGATAAGACTTACCAGACTTTACGGAACCTGGGCCTGCGACAAGTCCGCACGGTACAAGAAATGCCCATGGAGGTAATGCAAAGGGTGTTGGGTGCTAATGGCGGAGTAATATGGAAGCGTGCTAATGGAATTGATAATACGCCTGTAATTCCGTTTTGCGAGCGAAAATCAATCTCCACGGAACGCACTTTTAATAAAGATACTATTGATGTAAACAGACTACGCGGTATTCTTATCGCAATGACCGAAAATTTGGCATATCAATTACGACGCGGAGATAAGCTAACGGCGTGTATTTCAGTAAAGATTCGGTATTCGGATTTTAATACTTATTCAAAGCAAATGCGGATTCCCTATACCAGCGGAGACCATATTCTAATACCCAAAATTTTAGATCTGTTCAAGACCTTATATAACCGTAGGTTGTTAGTGCGATTAATTGGTATACGTTTTAGTCATTTAGTGTCGGGTAATTATCAAATTAATCTGTTTGATGATACTGAAGAAATTCTAAGTCTTTACAACGCTATGGACAACATTCGTAAACGTTACGGAGACAAAAGTGTGCTGCGGGCATCGGGTATGGGAGCAAAAACAATAGGAAGAATGCATAATCCCTTCAACGGATTACCACCAGTGGTGTTGGCGCATCGGAAACTGTAAGCCCCCTAGCCCCCAAAGGGGGAATGAAATGTTGTTGGTTGTTCGTTGTTCGTTGTTCGTTGTTGGTGGGTATGTCTTGTCGAGCGCAGTCGAGACCTGTTGTTTGTAGAGGAGAGAAAAGAGGGAGCGCATTGCGCAGCACGCTGAGCGCCTAGCGCAAAAACGTCTTCACGAGGAGGCACGACGAAGTGATCTGCTAAATTGGGGTGACAATGATTATCCTTAGTACCTATTTTCGGCAGATTGCTTCGGTGAAAATACCTCGCAAAGACGACACCCGTTCACTTAGCGTAACCGAAGTGAAATGCTGAGTAAAGTAAAGAATATAGAAAATAGAGAAGAGAGGGAGCGCATTGCGCAACACGCCGAGCGCCACACGCAAAGCGCAAAAAAAAGCACACTGCGCGTAGCGTCAAGCGAATAGTGCAAAAAATCGAACGACCAAGAACCAACAACGAACAACCAAAAGCGCGCCGCGTCAAGCGAACAGCGCAAAAAAACGAACAACCAACAACGAACAACGAATAACGAAAAAATGTACCTAAACTGCCATACATACTACAGCCTTCGCTACGGAACCTTTTCGGAACTGGAGCTCTTGCAATTGGCAAAAGATCATGGGGTAGCGCAATTGGCATTGACCGATATCAATAATACATCGGCATGTTTAAATTTTGTTCGTAAGGCACCTGAATATGATGTAAAGCCTATTTTGGGAATCGATTTTAGAAATGGGGTAGAGCCTTGCTTTGTAGGCATAGCCAAGAATAATGAGGGGTTTTTAGAACTCAATGATTTTCTGTCCCATCACATTCACAACGAAAAGAAAATCCCGGAAATAGCTCCGCAGTTTAAACATGTGTTTGTTATTTATCCGTTTGAGAAAGTACTTCAGCATGAAAAGAAAATTTTTGCCGAACATGAATTTATTGGGGTTTCCGTCAACGAGCTAAAGCGACTCCGGTTTTCAAAATTATTGGAGCAGCGCGATAAAATTGTGCTATTGCAACCCGTAACATTTCGTAATAAGCGCGATTTTAATGCACATCGGTTATTACGTGCCATTGATAACAACACCTTGTTGAGTATGTTGTCGGTTACAGAGCAGGCTCGCGATGACGAACACATGTACGCGATACCTAATTTGGCGGCACATTTCTCTGAACATAGTTTTATACTGGAAAACACCCAGCGGTTAATGGATGCCTGTTCTATCTATTTTGATTTCTCCGCAGAAAGAAAAACACAGAATTTAAACAGATACTTAGAGACCGAAGAAGACGACGAGGCATTGCTTGAAAGTTTGTGTCAAGAAGGTTTGCCTAAGCGGTACCCAGAAATGAACCAGGCTGTTTTAGACCGCTTGGAAAAAGAGCTCTATCTCATTAAAAAAATGAATTTTGTCTCTTATTTTCTTATCAATTGGGATATTATTTCCTATGCCCGAAAGCAGAAGTTCTTTTATGTAGGTCGTGGTAGCGGAGCCAATAGCATTGTGGCATACTTGCTTTTTATTACCGATGTGGATCCCATGGAGTTAGATCTGTATTTTGAGCGTTTTATTAATCTGTATCGTGTAAATCCGCCCGATTTTGATATAGATTTCTCGCATCGCGACAGACCGGTGATGACGGAGTATATATTTAATAGATTCGAGAATGTGGCGCTCTTGGGTACTTACGTTACATTTCAATCTAGAGGTGTGATTCGAGAATTGGGTAAGGTATTTGGGCTGCCAAAGGATGAAATAGATGTGTTGTGCGATGGTAACACTCAGGCGAGCAGATTGGACAATATATCTGCTTTGGTATTGAAATACACCCAGCTACTACACGGCATGCCCAATTATTTGAGTATTCATGCAGGGGGGATTTTAATTACCGAGAAACCTATTCACTGGTTTTCGGCAACCAATATGCCCCCAAAAGGTTTCCCGACTACACAGTTTGATATGGTGATTGCCGAAGATGTCGGTATTTTTAAGTTCGATATTCTTGCCCAACGCGGACTCTCCAAAATAAAAGAAACGCTTGATATTTTAGAACGCGACCGCCCAGAAGAATTTGCCAAGTTCGATATTCATGATATCAAGGCATTTAAAAACGACCCCAAGATCAATAACATGGTAAAAACGGCACAGTGTATGGGTTGTTTTTATGTAGAATCTCCCGCTATGCGGATGCTGTTGAAAAAGCTAGAGGTAGATACCTATTTGGGTTTGGTAGCGGCAAGTTCCATTATTCGCCCGGGAGTGTCTAAAAGCGGAATGATGCGCGAATATATTCTTCGCCACCGTAATAAGGGCAGGGCAGCCGAGATGGCGCACCCGGTAATGCTGGAGATCATGCCAGAGACGTACGGAGTTATGGTTTACCAAGAAGATGTGATAAAAGTAGCCCATCATTTTGCCGATTTAGATCTGGGTGAAGCCGATGTGCTACGACGTGGTATGAGCGGTAAGTTCCGTTCGCGGGAAGAATTCCAGAAAGTGCAAGATACTTTTATGGATAATTGCCGTAAAAAAGGCTATAGCGAAAAACTTATTAAAGAAGTCTGGGACCAAGTGGCAAGTTTTGCCGGCTATGCCTTTGCCAAGGGTCATTCGGCATCGTATGCGGTAGAAAGCTATCAAAGTTTGTTTTTACGGGCGTACTATCCGTTGGAATATATGGTGGCGGTGCTCAATAATGGTGGCGGATTTTATAAGCCCGAGTTTTATGTGCATGAAGCTCGTATGTTGGGGGCAACCATACATCCGCCTTGCGTAAATAGAAGTAATGCGGCAAATAAAATTTATGGCAAAGATCTGTATTTAGGGTTGGGTTATCTGCGGGAACTAGAAGAACGGGTCATGGAGCGTATTCTAAAAGAACGTTTTCTTAATGGTGAATTTAATTCGTTGGAAGATTTTTTGGATAGATTGATTATTTCCATAGAACAAGTCAGTATTTTAATACGCATTGATGCCTTTAGGTTTACCAAAATCAATAAGCATGAATTGCTCTGGAAAGCACATCTGCTATTGAACAAGACCAAGAAAATAGACCACCCCAAATTGTTTGCGCCACGACAGCAACATTTTGAGATTCCGTCGTTATACAGTACAAATCTAGAAGTGGCTTTTACGCAATTAGAGTTGTTGGGCTTTAGTCTATGTAGTCCGTTCGAGCTTTTGGCAGAAGCACCTTTAAACAGATCGGGCTGTAAAGATTTAGAGCGTTATTTGAATAGAAATATCGATATCTACGGATATTTAATTACGGTAAAACGTACCAGAACGCACACAAAGAAAGCCATGTTTTTTGCTACGCTGTTAGATCAACGAGGGCAAGTTTTTGATACTGTACTGTTCCCGCCAGTAGCGGAAAAATATATGTTTAGGGGTAGGGGAGTGTATCGGTTTTATGGAAAGGTGGTCAGTGAATTTGGCTTTTTGAGTATTGAGGTCATTAAAATGCAAAAGCAAGACTTTATACAAGACCCAAGATATGCCGATATGAAAACCAGTGCAAAGGTTTTTGATCAAAAGAAAACTGGAGAAAAGAGAATAGAAGTTAGAAAATAGAGAAAGCGCCGTTCGCTATTCGCAATACGTCACGCGCAGATTACGCGTCCAGCGTGAAGCGTCTAGCGCTTGGCGAAATAACGAACAACTAACAACCAACAACCAACAACCAATTTAGAAAGCCTCTAAAACGTAACCGAATATCCAATATAGAATTAGGAAAACGAATACGGTTCCTATACAACCACATTTTCCACCTCCAATTTTCTTTGCGCCATACCAAGCGCCAATAATTTGAATTAATTTTTTCATAGGAGCAATTTACGTGTTTTGGAGGTCACTTTTACAACAAAAAGTAACTCAAAAAAGAATTGGTTTTGGCATAACTTGTAACGAAAGCCAAAACCAATATATCTTTTAAAATGGATATTAATTGTTCTTGTAAGCTTTGTCTAAAAACTCATAGCGCTCATCATTTTGGGCTTTTATCAGTTTGCTTTCTGTATCAATGACCATAACAGCGGGGTTTTTGTCGTTTGGCTTTACCGCTTCCCAATTTGGTAGACCTTTACCGTTTGGGTTTCCGGTTTTAATAAAATTAGCAAAATAGGTCATCATATCTTTAGATACCTTAAAATCATCCGCTGTCCAGGCATAATCCTTTACCAAATGTAAGTTGCCCATGCAGTATTCAATTTCACAGGCATGTGGCGCTCCAACAGCTTTTGGTGCCGGTGGATTATCAGACCCTTGTTCTGAGGTACCGCCTGCTAAACCAGAAACAAGGGAGGTGTCAACTAACGGAGGTCTCAGCTTGCTATACAGATAGCGGTATACTGGCTGGTCGCTATTTTTTCTATGAAGATCGAACCATTTCCATGTACTGTAGGATATAAATCGGTCAGAGGCTAATGCCGTGGCCGATAATTCAATTTCTTTTTCAGAACCATAAGGGTACAGTTCCAATACCTTTTTATATTCTTTAGGGTAAGCGTCTTTTACCTTATTTACATAATTTTCTTCTGTGTAAGGACCTTGAGTAAATGCTAAACCTGGTATTTCTGCGGAATTCCACCCTAATAATAAAGGAACCATTGCCTGTTCTTTGTTTTCAAAGATTTCAGGAAGTGTTTTTGGTAAAAAATATCCATCTAACACGGCAGGGAAACCAAATCTTTTTGTTGAATTATAAAGTTCATACACTTCTCTGGTACTTAACTTACGTAATTCTGCAAGTGTGGGGTAGCCAATACCCTTTGCAAAATCTAGACCTATTTCTTCCGCTTCCTTTAAGGATACGGGAGGCAATGTTGGGTCAATACCAGCGCCACTTTCTCCAATGGCACCCGCGATGAGGTTTTTAGACAAGGGCGATGCCATTTGTTGACTAACACCAATAGAACCTGCAGATTCACCTGCAATGGTCACTTTATTAGGGTCTCCCCCAAAGGAAGCAATATTCTTGTTCACCCACTTCAAAGCAGCATTTTGGTCTAATAACCCATAATTTCCAGAAGCCTTATAGGACGCTTCGTCACTCAATTCTGGATGTGCCAAAAATCCAAATACATTTAAGCGGTAATTGGTGGTGACCACAACTATTCCTTCTTTGGCCATGCTTTCCCCATCATAGCGTGGTTCAGAGGCATCACCGGCAACATTACCACCTCCATAGAAATAGACTAAAACGGGCAAATTTTTTGTATCCATTTTAGCAGGGGTCCAAACATTGAGGTATAAACAATCTTCGCTTACTCCGTTTGATCTTGAATTCATATCGCCAAATACAATAGTTTGCATTGGTCTAGGGCCAAAAGATTTGGTTTCTTTTACCCCTTCCCAATTATTTAAAGGCTGTGGTGCTTTCCAGCGTAATTCACCAACGGGCGGTTTTGCAAATGGAATTCCAAAATAACGTTGTATACCGCTATGGGTATCATAATTACCTTCTATGGTTCCGTTTTCAATGTCCACTTGAACAGGAAAAGAATTGGTTTCTTGTGCCATACCTAAATTAGAGGCGAGTACTATCGTAAAAAAAAGAAGTTGAATATTTTTCATTAAATATATTTTCTATTGTCTCATTATGTAACAATAATACATTTAATTTTTTAAATATTTGACAATCTGACGTCTAAATTAATTGTCAGCCAAATCTTGAAGTATGAAACGGGTAACATAAAAAAAGGAACGATACTATGTTTAGCATCATTCCTTTTTTTAATATTGTCTTAGTACAATTAGTTGGGAGTTACCTTTTTCTGAGTGTATTTGCTCAATATTAGAAATAAAAGACCGCACAACAACCAAGCTGGTAAGGTTACAAATGAAAGGAAGACATTAAACTGAATGGAGATAAAATAGAATATCCCAAAACTAATGCCCCATGCCAATAAAACCGATTTGTTGAATTTTATATTGGCTACTTCAGCATAATTTTGAACTATGCCAGCCTGCTTATGAAAGAAATGTTCAAATACAATGACTGCACCCACAGGAGCCAAAATAAAGCCATATAGTGCTACAAAATCCAATAACTTCATAGCAAAAGCAGGGAACAGTCCGGCAATGGTGGCAATAGAACCTGCTAAAATGGTTACCCAAAACGTTGAGGTTTTTGGCATTATGGCTTGAAAAGCCAATCCTGCCCTATAAATAGTAGGGTTTGCAGTGGTCCAACCCGCCAATACTACGGCTATGATTCCAAAAACACCAATGGCATTATGTGCTAGCGGACCTGGCGCCACGTTAGGGGCCTCACCTTGTGCCAATAATGCTTGAGCCTCTGGACTTTGAACGTATACTGCATAGATTAATGCTGCCGCTATCCAAGCCATGTAATGGCCTACATACATTCCGGCCGCGGTAGTCCATCCAGAACTTGCTTTTTTTGCAAATCGGAATACGGAAAGATCGGACATACCAATGTGCATTGCCGCATTGGCAAACCATGACCAAAAGAAAACATGCCAGAACGTATATTTTATTTGGCCGGGAAATGGGTCGCTACCTTCTCCCCAAATATTCCAAAAATCCTCAAAACTACCTACACCCAATTGTTGTAAGGCTACAATACCACAAGCTAAAAAGGCCAATACAATTATTGGGGACATCCAGTTTGCAGCTTTTGATACGGTGTCATATCCTTTGGAAGCAATTAATGATATTACGGCACCAATAACCAATACTATGATCACCCAAGTAGGACCGTTGGGCATGGTATCGGTCAATTTGGGCATTTCCATATCAAAAGGTATACCAACCGCCGTTGCGGATACTGTAATCATGGCACCTGCTAAAAAACAGAACAATATACCGTTGGCAAGGTTATACCCAATTACTAACTTTTTACCACAAATTTTTTCCAGTTGGTAGTATAAGGTCAATCTTCTTTTGACCGCTATTTCAGAAGTTAGAAAACGCCATGAAAGTACAGCCATTAAATTACCAAGGAGAAGACCAATAATTAAATCAAAGGCACTTACACCGGTAGTTAGGAACAATGGGCCAATAACAAACTCGGTACCGGCCGCATGCTCCCCCGCATACATGCCCAAAAAGCTTTTCCAACTTTTAAGGTTAGATTGGGGTACGGGTTCTCTTTCAAATTCGCCACCGGCCAATTTTTCTATAATTTCTTCTTCTTGGTGATTTTGGCTCATGGTGGTCGTTGGTTTATTTGGTTAATAAATGTTTTGGTAAATCCTCTACGCGCTTACAGCATAGTTGGTCCATTACCTGTTTAAATTGTGTTTTTAACATACCTATGGTATGGTCTCCGCCTTTGGCACCTAAGGCACCTGTTCCATAGACAAAAGAACGGCCCATAAAAGTAAATTTTGCGCCACATGCCATGGCACGGGCAATATCTGGACCTGAGCGCAAGCCACTGTCCATCATAATTTCTATTTGGTCGCTATATTTGGCGGTAATTTCCTGTAAAGATTTAATGGTAGATTCTGCGGCATCTAACTGTCTGCCTCCATGGTTGGATACGATAATACCATCAAAGCCCATACGTATTGCATCTTGTGTATCTTGTTCTGACGCCACACCCTTTAATACCAATTTTCCTTTCCATCTATCACGGATCGGTTTTATTTTTTCTTCGTTTAATCGACCGGAAAAAGTCTGGTCCATAAACGCTCCCAATTGCCTTAAATTTAGACCCTCTGGAGTATATGGTTTTAGCGTTTCAAAAGTAGGTTGGCCATATTTTAAAGTGTTGAAGGCCCAATTTGGTTTCCCTAGTATTTGAAGGATGTTAGATACCGTCATTTTTGGGGGCAATGCTAGCCCATTTCTAAAATCCCTTGGGCGATAACCAAAGGTGGGCACATCGCATAGCAATACTAAAACAGGGCAACCTGCAGCTTCTGCCCTATCAATTATACTATCCCTAATGGCATCATCTACCGGATTGTACAATTGAAACCATGCATTGCCCTCCGTTAATTCGCTGGCTTTTTCAATATCCATCGTGGTAACCGTACTAAGTATGAACGGAATATTATGATTATAAGCGGCCTTTGCTAAGATTGCCGGTGTATTGGGCCACATTAACCCCTGTAAACCAACGGGGGCAATACCAAAAGGCGCATCAAACTCCATACCCATAACTTTTGTCTTGGTAGAGCAGGTACCTTGGTTTCTTAAATATCTTGGTTGTAATTGAACGTCTCTAATTTCTGATGTATTTCTGGTTAGACTTACGTCCTCGTTACAACCTCCATCCAAATATTCAAAAGCGAATTTAGGTATCCTACTTTTTGCCTTTTTCCTTAAATCATCTACAGAAGGATAATCCGAATTGAAACTCACTGCCATAATTTTTCTTATTTTATAATGAACGGTACATGTTTTTTTAAACTGTAATTTTTTTTCAAAAACTTGGAATTCAGTTTACTATCGGAAATTGCGATGGCTGCACCTAAAGCTGAGCCCAACGACGAATCCGTAGTTCTTAATTCCATGTTTCTTAAATAATGGGATAGCAATTTAATGTAAACATCATTATCACTAAAACCTCCGTCAATATAAAGTTTTTCTATGGGTTCATTACCTGCGGCAACTTTAATACTTTCTACTTGTAATAAAACCAATTCTATCATTAAATGATGATAGGCATGTTCAAAATTATCATAGGGTATTTTGGTTTCACTTGGCATTTCAGTTGTGATAAACCCTTTCCATTTAAATAATGGTGCAAAATCTTTTATAATCTCAAAATAGGTGTCGCTATTGAATTTGACCGTTTTGTGGTACGCACCATCTACATTGAAAAATTCTGATAATTCCTTAACCTGTAAAGTGTATTCATTACCGAGAAACAATCGTGCGGATTTTACTGGTTTACCATTAATACGCATATAATAGATACAGTTTTTATCTAAATCTTCCTTAGATAATAATGTATCAGTAAACGGGTTCAGGGCAATGCTCCAAGTTCCCGTAGACACCAAAATAAATTTCTTCTTTACACTTCTTACATAGGGTAACAATGCTGCGGAACTATCATGTATACCAACCCCAATTTTTATACGCTTGCCATTGTAGTTCATGTTGATGCTGGTCTCCGTAGAAACTATGGGCGGTAATATTTTATGCAATTTTTCCTTATAGACCCATTGGTGATAATCTTTTTTAGAAAAATCCCAAAGGGCCGTATGGCAACCAATACTCGTATATTCACTAATGGGTATGCCGGTAAAAATATAACTTATGTACTGCGGTAAATGTAAGGAGTACCTAATTTTTTTAAACAGCTCTGGTTTGGTGTGTTTTAACCAATAGAGCTGCATACCGGAATTGAGCATGCCGTCATTAGAAGAGCCTGTAGCTAAGGCTATATGTTCCTCTGGGCCATATTTTTCAAAAAAAGCCTCGGTAATTTTAGTGTCTAAGGGTTTGGTGTAATTGTATAAAGGTGCAACTACTTCTCCATGTTCATCTAAATGAACCAAACTGGCCCCATACGTGGAGAAATTAATGGCGGTAATATTATATTTTTCTGATTTTAAAATCCTATCAAAGACATTTTTAAGCCAATTTTGCAGTGTTTTTAGGTCCTCTGTTGCATGGCCGTCTTCATCTAAAATAGTATCAAAAGAGGTATACTCCCTATATACTTCTTGATAATCTACATCAAAAAGAAAAAACTTTTTATTGGTCTTACCTATGTCAAATATGGCGGTTACTTTCTTCATGTGCTATAATCCGGTAGCAACGGAATTCATACCTCTTTCTTTGATCAGCGATTCCCTAACTTTTAACGAACGATAGGTTTTTAATGGGTCTAAAGCACCTCCGCTCAACATTCTTGCCTTTGCCAATAAAGGGCGTACATCTGTTCTGTAGGCATTTTGTAATATTTCTTGACAAAGCGTAACATCATTTCTGGACTGTGCCGCCTGTAATTCTTCTTGGTCCACTAACAGTGCCTTAGCATACGCTTCTTGTATTGCCTCTAACGACTGCAATAAATCTTCTAATGGGTCCTTAATATTATGGCTGGCGTCTATCATCCATGCTAAATCTGGGTTTTGAGGATTATTCTCCATACCAAATACCAATTCATTGAAGATCAAGAAAAGTGCATAGGGTTTTACACTACCTACCGTACTATCGTCATCACCATATTTGCTGTCGTTAAAATGAAAGCCACCTAGTTTGCCTTTCAACATAAGGGTAGATACAATCTGCTCAATATTGGTATTGGGAAGGTGGTGACCTAGATCTACCAAGGTATACGCCTTTTCCCCACACGCATTTGCCAACATGAAACTGGTACCCCAATCTTGAATTACCGTACTGTAAAAATTAGGTTCATAGGGTTTGTATTCAATAAACATTTTCCAATCTTCAGGCAATGCGGTATAAATACTTTTTAAGCTATTTTCTGTATGGGTCAAGGCCGATTGAAAATTACGCTGACCTGCAAAATTAGAGCCATCTGCCAACCAGACCGTTAAACTTTTTGAGCCTAGTTTTTCACCAATATTAATAACATCTATATTATGTTGAATAGCCTGTTCCCGTACCGATGCATTTAAATTGGAAAGCGATCCAAACCTATAACTTTCTTTGGCATCTTTTTGATCTTGAAAGGTATTGGAGTTTACAGCATCGAACACAAGGTTGTTAGCATTTGCCAATTCCTTTATGGCATTGTAATCCTGTGGAATGTCCCAAGGAATATGCAATGAGACCGCACCTGCAGTTTTTGTCAAGGCATGCAAAATACCTACATCCTCTATTTTTTGTTCCAGGGAAGCGGGTTCGCCAAAAAAACCGAACCTACCAAAACGGGTACCACCGGCACCCAATGCCCAACTGGGAATAGCGACTTGAAAATTAGCCAGCTTTCTTAGGATTGCATTGACATCTTTGTCCTGTTGGTCTAATTGTTCTGACAAGAAATTAAAGTGATCGGTATGGTGCTGCTCTGCCCTTTTATTTTCCGATAGAATTTGATCTTTATCTAGTTGCATAGAAATTTGTTTTAAAATAGACCTGTTGGCTTACTAAACCAACAGGTCTGCACTCACTCACTCAATTACTATCTTACGAATGCATTGGCCATTCCGCCATCTACATTTATGATGTTTCCCGTAGATTTATCCAAGATGCCTACTAGTGCAAAAACACCATTGGCAATATCTGCAGGATATATAATTTCATTCAATAGATTTCTTTTTGCATAGTGTGCGGGTAATTCTTCTACACTAATGCCATAAGCCTTTGCACGACCTTCGGCCCAGTCACCTTCCCAAATTTTACTACCTACTATTACGCCATCTGGGTTTACTACGTTGACCCTTATCTTATCCGTAGCCAATTCTGCCGCCAAAAGGCGCGACATATGTTGCTGTGCGGCCTTGGCAGTACCATACCCTACATTATTAGGACCGGAAACCAATCCGTTTTTACTGGCAATGTTTATGATATCGCCACCTAAATCCTGTTTGCGCAAAATAGCAACACCTTGTTTAGCTAATTCAAATTGTCCTTTTACCAGTACATTTTGTAGAATGTCCCAATCGGCATCTAATGTTTCTGTCAACGGTTTTGAAATGGCCAAGCCCGCACTGTGGACAATGATATCTATACCACCAAAATCCAAACAAGCTTTTTTATAGGCTTGAGCAATGGATTCACTTTTTGTCACATCACAAACAGCGTAGCTTGCAACATCACGGGCATAGGTGCCTACAGCTTCTTGCAATCTATCTTCCGCAATATCACTTAATACCACATTTGCGCCTTCTTCTGCCAATTTATCTGCAATGGCCTTACCAATACCGCCACCAGCACCTGTTATAAAGGCAACGCGCCTTGAAAGCGGTTTTTCTTTTGGCATGCGCTGTAGCTTGGCCTCTTCTAGCAACCAATATTCAATATCAAAGGCTTCTTGTCTTGGTAAAGAAGTATATGCCGAAATAGCTTCCGCGCCACGCATGACATTTATAGCGTTAACGTAAAACTCATTGGCGACCCTAGTGGTTTGTTTGTTCTTTGCAAAACTGAACATACCCACGCCAGGATATATAATGATTACAGGGTTGGCATCACGTATTGCCGGACTATTATCTTTCTTACACGTGTTATAATAATCTTTATACTCTTGCCTGTATTTTTCGAACAATGGATTCAATTTGTTAAGAATGGCATCGGTATCGCTTAAATCTTCATCGGTTTTTAAATCTAATACTAAAGGCTGGATCTTGGTACGTAAAAAGTGATCGGGACAAGAAGTACCCATTGGGGCCAAACGTGCTAAATCATTACTGTTTATAAATTCAAGAACTACATCGTTATCATTAAAATGTCCGATCATTCTTGCTTCAGATGAACATAACCCACGTAATAATGGCATTAATTGGGCCGCTTTTTCTTTTCGCTCATCGGCAGGTAGGGAGGTTACTTTTTGTCCGCCAAATACACTTCCTTTTTCCTTGATCTTTTTTTCGATATATTCTGAGGCCATTTCAATAACCTCTAAACTATTTATATACGACTCGTACGAAGTATCTCCCCATGTAAAGAGTCCGTGGCTGCCTAAAACAATACCGCGAATTCCTGGATTTTCATTTAAACATTTCTCTAACTGAAGCCCTAAATCAAAACCTGGTCGCTGCCAAGGAACCCACCCCATGGTATCTCCCCAAATTTCTTTAGTAACCTGTTCGCTATCTTTAGCGGCGGCTACCGCAATTAAAGCATCTGGGTGCAGATGGTCTATATGTTTAAAAGGAAGCAGACCATGTAAAGGCGTATCAATAGAAGGTGCTTTACTGTCCAGGTCATAAATACAGTGGTTAAAGAGGCCCACCATACGGTCCTCATCTTCCAGGCCACCATATACATTTTTCAAGTCGCGCAATCTTTCGGTATACAACCCTGCAATACCTGCTTTGGTCAATGTACCTATATCTCCTCCGGAGCCTTTTATCCACATTACCTCAACATCTTCATTGGTCAATGGATCTTTTTCTATGGTTTTACAACTGGTATTGCCACCTCCGTAGTTCGTAATTCTTAAATCTGCACCTAATATATTAGAGCGGTATAGAAACAGGGCAACTTGGTCATCACCTAGTTGAGCGGCTTTTTCTTCATCCCAAAGGTAATTAACGTGTTTAAAGTTTTTTTGCATCTTGGATTGCTTAGTGTTATTATGATTAATTCAAAGATAGGAGAACAAGTTTTTTTAGCTGTCCTGTAGTGTTATGGTACTTAATTGATGTTGATGACTATTTTTATACTTTATTTAATATAGGATTCATATTATTCTATTTAGTTTTCACAAAAATTATCTTAAATAGGTTAAACTGTTAATTTTCCTTATTCCATAGAATGGCCGAGCACTTGAATATAATCATAAATGAAACTTCTAGAGTACCTAAATACAAGCAAATTGTAGAATCTATCATTGCGGACATTTCTAAGGGCAAATTAAAAATAGGTCATAAAATACCTTCAATCAATGAGTTGAGCGAGTATTGTGATCTATCTAGGGATACCGTAGAAAAGGCTTATAGGGAATTAAAGAACAGAAAGGTCATTGTATCGGTTAAAGGAAAAGGTTTTTATACGGCCAAAACGGATCTAATCTCCAAAATCAATATTTTCTTTTTAATCAACAAGCCTAGCTCGTATAAAATGCGAATTTACAACTCCTTTGTAGATGGTATTGGGGTAGATGGGCATGTTACTTTATCTATTTACCATTGCGATGAAACCCTTTTTGCTTTGGAAATCCAAAAGAACTTGGGGTCATTTGACTATTATGTCATTATGACCCATTTTAAGAATGAAAGGCTAGAACATGTTAGTTTTACAGATGATACCTTAAAAGAACTGGAACGTATACCAAAAGATAAATTAATCATTCTTGATAATGATAAACCCCAAATTAAGGGTAATTATGGCGCTATCTATCAAGATTTTCAAAATGATATTTATAATGCCTTGATTGAAGGAATTGAAAGGTTAAGAAAGTATGATAAGCTTATTCTGGTCTATCCGCAAAAATCTGTTTTTCCATATCCCAGAAGAATTTTAAGGGGCTTTGTCCAATTTTGTGGACAGCATAATTTTGACCATGAAATTTTAGATGAAATCTATGAGGACATGGAATTGAGCAGTAGAGATGTTTACATTACTATTGAGGAAATGGACTTGGTGAAATTGGTACAGCAGGTAAACGCTAAAGAGTTGACTTTAGGCAAGGATATTGGCATTATTTCGTATAATGACACCCCGTTAAAAAGTCTATTGGGTATTACCGTTATCAGTACAGATTTTAAGACCATGGGAGAAACTGCAGCCTATATGGTGCTAAAGAATAAAAAAGAGAAGGTGAAGAATGTGTTTAAATACATTGAACGCAATTCTGTTTAATACTTTAATTGCGTATTGAACATTACCGTATAGTACAGGATGGCATTTTTTTAAATACCCGGTATTTTTAGAAAAAATAAACCATTGCCAGTTTCATACGTACATTTTTTAGTAAAGAAAATTATCCTGATATTAACTGTTCTGCCATGGATGGTAAAAGCCCAATCCCTTGATGCCGATTTAAAATTTAGGTTCGGAAAACAAACTCTACAAAGCACGGATTTGCTAGTTGATACAGCCCAGCTTTTTTCAAATGAAAATGGTTATGGGTTCGATTTTGATACTGCAAAAAATGTTCAGATTAATGACATGGGGTTCAATGGCGATAACGCACCTATTTATTTTTCTGTTAGAGTACCTGAAGGCAACTATAAGGTAAAAATTGATTTTCTAGCTTCTAATGTGGAATCTACGATGGTTTTAAAGGCAGAATCACGAAGGCTAATGTTAGATACTTTGGTGCAACCAAATACTACATTTTTCAAATCTATTGTGCTTAATATTCGTACGCCCAAAATTTCAGACGATAAGAAAATCATTTTAAAAGAACGGGAACTCACCTATTTGAACTGGGATAACAAACTTACCTTGGAATTTCTGGGAAATGCTACTGTGAGTGCCATAGAAATTACTCCAATTACAGAGATCACTAATATTTTTTTAGCCGGAGATTCTACCGTGACGGACCAAGACTTGGAACCTTGGGCCTCTTGGGGGCAATTCATTACGCATTATTTCACCAATGAGTCGGTCGTAGCAAATTATGCATACTCAGGGGCTTCTTTAAGTTCTTTTAAAGGGAGCCACCGTTCGGAAAAAATAAAATCCTTGTTACAAAAAGGTGATTATCTTTTAATACAGTTTGGACATAACGACCAAAAACAGAAAGGAGTTAATGATGGTCCGTGGCTCAATTACACACAATTGTTAATGGAATTCATAAAAGCCGCTCGAGAAAAAGAGGCAATCCCTATTTTATTGACCCCAGTACAACGCCGCTTTTTTGGTGAGGACGGAAAGCTAAAACCAACACATGGAGATTATCCTAATGCGGTACGTGCCGTTGCTGAAAAGATGAACGTTCCTTTAATAGATCTTACAAAAATTACAACAACGCTTTATCAAAGTTGGGGTGACAAGGCTTCTAGAAAAGCTTTTGTACAATATCCTGCACATACCTTTCCAGGACAAGATACCGCCTTGGAAGATAATACGCATTTCAACGCTTTTGGAGCCAATGAAATTGCATTGTGCATTATTCAGGACATCAAGAAACAAGGTTTGTCCATGGGATCGTATTTGAAAGAAAACATACCCAAGTACAACCCCGCATTTCCTAACAAGGTTACGTCATGGACCTTGCCTATGAGCAGAAGATTTGAACCAATAAAACCAGATGGCAACTAGATTATCGCTTCTAATGAATAAAACTTTTCTATTTTTTTATGCGTTATTGAACTTGACCGTATTAACGGCTCAAGAAACCGAAAAAATATATCTTTCCGGGGTTGATTTTGAGCACCCGGTTACATGGGAATTTATGGTTAATGGCGGTAGAAACAGTAACCAATGGACTACCATAAATGTGCCATCGCATTGGGAGTTAGAAGGTTTTGGTGAATATACCTATGGTAGATGGTACAAAGAGCTTAATCTAAAAGAACCCAGTAAGGAAGAAGGTTTTTACAAACATACGTTCATGGTGCCAGTTTCCACGGAAGGAAAAAAGGTAACGTTGGTTTTTGGTGGAGCCATGACAGATACTAAAGTAAAAATCAATGGAAAAAGTGCAGGGGAAATACACCAAGGTGGTTTTTATGAGTTTTCGTACGATATTACCACTTTATTGAATTACGGGGAGGATAATCTGTTAGAGGTGCATGTGTCCAAACATTCTGCAAATGCTTCTGTAAATGCCGCCGAGCGAAAAGCGGATTGGTGGTTGTTTGGCGGAATTTACCGTCCGGTGTGGCTAGAGGTAACTCCAAAATCACATATTGCACAGGTAGCCATTGATGCAAAAATGGATGGTACCGTACATTCGGATTTAACGCTTGAAAACGTGGACCAAACAGGCAGTATAGAAATATATTTGACTGAGCTAAATGATACTAAGAAATTAGGGAGCCAAGTGTTTATCCTCAATCCAAAAAAATCATCTTTTAATCTTAAAACCAAATTCAGCAATATTGCCCCATGGTCTCCTGAAACCCCTAATTTATATGACCTTCATTTCAGTTTACAACAAAATGGGGAGACCGTTCATAATGTTACCAAAAGAATTGGATTTAGAACCCTGGAATTCATTAAGAAGGATGGTATCTACGTTAATGGAAAAAAAATTATCATGAAGGGCATCAACAGGCATACCATTTGGCCGGAGTCTGGAAGAAGTACCAGTAAGCGCATTAGTATCATGGATGCCAACTTGTTAAAGGAAATGAATATGAATGCCGTGCGCAACCATTATCCGCCAGACACTCATTTTTTGGAAGCCTGTGATTCTTTAGGACTTTTTGTATTGGATGAATTGGCAGGATGGCAAAATGGTTATGATACGGAAGTAGGTACAAAATTAATTACAGAAATGGTTCGTAGGGATGTCAATCATCCATCAGTGCTAATGTGGGACCATGGTAATGAAGGCGGATGGAATTACGATTTGGATTCCCTATTTTACCAATTGGACCCTCAGAAGCGTATCGTTATTCATCCATGGTCAGATTTTGATGGGTGGGATACGCACCATTATCCAGCGTATCAGACCGGTGTACATCGGTTTGTAAACGGTGAAAATGTATTTTTTCCAACGGAATTTATGCACGGTACTTATGATAATGGACATGGAGCCGGACTAGAGGATTTTTGGAATCATTTTAAGGAAAGTCCACTTTTTGCCGGTGGCTTTATGTGGGCATTTAGTGATGCCGCGGTTCGTAGAAGTGATTGGGAAGGTCCGCAATTATATGATTCTAAAGGCTCTTTGGCACCTGACGGAATTTTAGGTCCGTTTAGAGAGAAAGAGGGTAGCTTTTTTACCGTTAAGGAGGTTTGGGCACCCATTCAATTTGCTCCGATGAAAATTACCCGAAAATTTGATGGTACTTTTTATATTACGAATGATTATATCTATACCAACTTAAATACATGTGCTCTTACATACCGTATTGTTCAAGCGCCTGAAAATGCTTTCTATGCAGATAGCTCCCCTAAAATTCTTGAAGAAGGCACTCTTAAAGCACCTAATTTGGAGCCTAAGGAAACTGGTAAGGTACATCTCCCTGTTACCAATGATTTTTTTAAAGGAGATTGGTTAGAGATAACCGCCTATGACCAATTTAATAAAGAAATTTATACGTGGACATGGCCCATACACAACGCCCCATATTATAGCCATAAATTTATATCTGTTAAAAATGGTAATCCTAAGGCCAAAGTCGTAAAATCTAATGATGAGGTTACTTTGTCAGGTGGTGGAGTAAGCTTGAAATTAGATGCGCTAAGTGGCAAGATTAAAGAGGTATACAATACAAACGGGATCATACCATTTTCTAATGGGCCAGAACCTATTGGTATGAAAGCATTGGTAAAAAATGTTGAGGTAGGTACAGAAGGGCAAAATGCCATTTGTATCATTAATTATACCGGCGGTATCCATTCCATAAAATGGACCATGCACCCAGATGGCCGTTTGCACATGCAAATGATAGCACTTAAAAATGCAGGTAGAAATAGTGGTTTTGATGGCGCTTTTGTGGATGATAATATTACCGCATTTGGTATTTCTTTCCATTACCCTGAGGAAGGTGTTGAGGGCATTAAATGGTTGGGAAGAGGACCTTACCGGGTATGGAAAAACAGAATAAAAGGTACTACCTACGGTCTATGGGAAAAAGAATACAACAACACCATAACAGGAGAGAGCTTTGAAAACCTGGTGTATCCGGAATTTAAAGGCTACCATGCAAACATGTATGCCGCTGCACTTAAAGCTAACGGGACAGGGTTTAAAGTGTTCAGCGAATCTGAAAAAGTGTTTTTAAGGCTATTTACACCGGACGAACCTAAAAATGGCTTTCCCGGTAGTCATGCGCAACCAAAATTTCCGGCTGGGGATATTTCTTTTTTATATGAAATACCGGCCATGCGTTCTTTTAAACCCATTGAACATCACGGCCCCCATAGTCAACCTGCTAGTATCCGTATTAAAAGTGGGGATGAAGGTATACCCATGAATCTTTTGTTCGATTTTAGGGCGCAATCCAAATAGATATCGATATGTATAAAATTAAATTCGTCGTTTTTATTCTTTTTTCTTGCTTGATATTATCTCATTGTACATCAGCAAGAAAAGAAAAACCTACGGTGTATTTGGTAGGTGATTCTACGGTTAAAAATGGTCAAGGAGATGGTGCTGGCGGACTTTGGGGCTGGGGAGATTTTATTGGCCAGTTTTTAGATAGTACAAAGGTGAATGTAGAAAATCATGCCTTGGGCGGTACCAGTAGCAGAACGTTTCAAGATTTGGGACTATGGGATTCCGTAAATGTAAAGCTTCAAAAAGGAGATTATGTCCTTATACAGTTTGGTCATAATGATGACGGACCCATTAATGATAATCATAGGGCACGTGGCACTATTAAAGGTATTGGAGATGAAACCGAGGAAATTGATAATATACTTACCGGTAAACACGAGATTGTTCATTCCTACGGATGGTACATACGAAAAGTGGTAACAGAAGCGAAAGAGAAAGGTGCCATACCTATTGTATTGTCGCCTATTCCAAGAAATAAATGGGTGAATGGTAAAGTGCCCTTGAATAATACTAGTTATGGGCTATGGGCCAAACAGATTGCAGAAGAGGAAGAGGTGACTTTTATTGATTTGAATACAGCCATGGCCATGAGAATGGAAGCTTTGGGTGAATCAAAAATAACAGGTACTTATTTCTATACTCATGATCATACCCATACAAGTGCAAAAGGTGCAGTAATGGCATCGGAAGTTATTATTGATGCCTTAAAAAGATCATCCAATTCCTTAGTTGATTTTGTACTTGAAAAACCTACCATCAATTTACCTAAAAAGAGAAACTTATTTTTGGTCGGCGATTCTACCATGGCAGATAATGGTGATAAAAATGCCGTGGGCTGGGGTGTTCATTTACCCAGTTTTTTAGATACTACTCGTTTGCAGGTCATTAATAAGGCTAGGGGAGGAAGAAGCTCAAGAACATTTACGTATCAGGGTTTGTGGGATAGTGTGTTGCAACAACTACAGCCTAACGATTTTGTACTGCTTCAATTTGGCCATAACGATGCTGGCAATGTTGACAAGGCTAAATTTAGAGGGTCTTTACCTGGTATAGGCAATGAGACACAAGAAGTGGTCAGGCCAGATAGTAGGCGCGAAACGGTACATACGTTTGGCTGGTACATTAAAAAATTTATAAAGGAAACGAAAGCAAAAGGCGCTATACCTATTGTACTTAGTTTAACGGTGCGGAATGAATGGCCTGGCGGTATGGTAGAACAACGTAAGGATTCCTATGTAAAATGGGCACAAGAAGCTGCCAAAGCTGAAAATGCCATTTTCTTGAATATTAGCGATAGTCTCGCGGTAAAATACCAAGCATTAGGTAAAGAAAAGGTGGCCCATTTTTTCCCCAAAGACCATACGCATACAGGAGAAGAGGGTGCCAACTTCAATGCTAAAATTATTGCCAATAGTTTAAAGCAGTGCAGTGAATGTAATCTGTAAGGTCAAATCTTTCTAGCAAATTAGATTCATGGCATTTTATGCAATCCTTCCCATTTTACGTTCCATGTACCATCTTTTGGAAAACCAGGATTTTTAATAGTATTCCCGTCAAAACCGGCACACATCATTGCTACTGCGGCAAGATATCCTCCGTTTCCAGGTAGATATAGGGTTAATCTTGGGGTTTGGTAATTATGGCCGCTAGGTAAGTAGGTGTTGGTCACTTCGTCCCTAAAAAGTGCTTTAATGGCATCTTCTGGCCTGTTCAATCTGGTGGCGGTCATGGCCTCCAAAGGAAAATCCCACCCCCAGGTATGGTCCCAGTTCCAAATCTTATCCACGATATCAAAAGTACGGTTCATTGTGGGGATATCCACATAATCGTTCTGTGGAAGAAAACTCATGGCCCCTAAAACGGCCGGGTGGTCAATGGTATGTTTACTGGTTGGGGAATAGGAATTGGGAACACTTTCCGCTGCTAGATACACACCATTTTGTTCTGCCATTGGCGATATTTTATCGATGACTTTTTGCCATTTTGGATTTGTGTCCATTCCCAATCTTTTTTTCCATTCCTGAGCCCGTTCCAAGGCCCATTTCCAATATGAAAGTTCTAATGGCGGATTGTAAGTTTCAAGCTTGTCAAAACATTCTTGTGCGGGTATGACTCCTTTGCCCAAAATATACCTATCATTTTCAGCATCATAATTGGCATAGGACGCCATAAAATTGGCAGTTTCAAAAATAAGATTTTGATATTTATTTAAATTTTCCTCGGTAGGATTGTCCCTATAGATGAGTTCGGCAAGGTAAATGACATGTGGCTGTTGCCATATAAGGAATGAGCCCACATTTGATGATGTTTCGCCCCCTTCATTATCGGTCATTTTTTGCCATCGTACACCTTCATAACCTTGGCGTTGAGCCAATTTTTTTGCGCCTTCAAAAGCGGTAAAATACCAGCCGATACTTTTTTCCAAATATCCTGTACGCCCCCAAAGCGGATAATGGGCGGTATGCCACCAATACATTTCCATATGAGGTTTTCCAAACCAGCTGTTATACGTGAGTCCGGTTTCCTGAACGGGATAGTTACCGGCACATTGAGAACGTGTTAGGTATTGGGAAAGTACCACTCTGCGCTCTAGTTCAAAGGCTCTTTCATCGGTACAATCCGAAAAATCTACGGCACCACCGGACATCCAAAAATCTTTCCACATTTTATTACTGTTTGCCGTTACCGTTTTAAAATTAGGAATAGGATGTTTTGGTTCATTTTCATTGAATGATACAGTAGCTTCAAAAGATGTTGAGGTTGATGGGGTTATGCGAAAATAATGGTCCGCTACTTTTGTTAGACTGCTTTGGTTAGAAAGTTTTACCAACACATAATACCGGTCATTGTCCAAGGTACGGGTAAATAGCAATTCATTGCCCGGGTTACTGTTCACCGTAGTGCTATGTTTTTCATGAGTTGTGTAATTAGTGCCCTTATCTGAAAATTCACCTGTAGGGTAGGGGAATCTAAATTTTAATTGTATTCTTTTTTCTGCTAAAAGGGGGGACTCAATTTTTACTGAAATAGCATCGGTTTCTGCATTTGCGTACGTTAGTACTTTTATGGGTGAGCCTTCTACTTCAAATTTACTTTCTATTTGGCCAGTCCAAAGATGAAGTGTTTGGTCAATATTTTGTAAATCATGGGGTTGGGCTTCAGACCCATCAGCCTTTAAAATAGTCAAACCTATATTACCTAATTGTAAGCGATGTGGATTGGACCTGAAATAATCCGATGCCGAATTGTTGCGCTCGTTTTCACGATCTTGAATGGCATAGAGGGCATTTGGGTTACCGTTAAAATCATAAGCTTTTAACGCTTCTTCAAATTTGAAATTTTCGATATTGGGAGAAGTATGCCAGCCCCATTCAGATTGGGTTCCCAAGGGTACGCCATTTTGGTAATGTTCCGGAAAACTTTGAAGTCCTGTAGCATCTACCGTAAAAGAAAATTTTCCATTGCCCACATTTAGGGAACCCAAAGTGTCTACGGTCTTGATGTTTACGTTATGTCTATTTACCAATGCATAGCGGTCTATTTTATCTTGACTGTATACTGTTTGACTCCACTGAAAGGCCGATAGCACTATTGCCAGAACGATATTCGTTTTCATACTCTTAAACTTTATTTGTTCTATTTATCCGATACATAGGTAGCTTGTGGGAACTCCACTCCGGGGGAATTTTCAATAGTAACTTGTGACCCATCCACTGTTTTTAATTGCACATTGTTAAGCGACCAGTTTTTACTGAAATTGATATTTCCCGCCGTTTCTGCTTCTATTAGCACATTATCCAAGGTTATATGTTCTACCGTTGAATTTTCTAGCCCCTTTACATTAATAGCTTTCTTTGCTCCCTTAACCTTGATGTTTCTAAGCGTGATATTTTTAAAATGAGGTATGCCCTTTGTTGCTGGTTCTACGGTATTCAACATCTTTTTCCAATGTACGGGAATATTTTCAGGGTCAAATTCTTCCGGTAATTTGGAGTAGCTGTAGGTAGGGTTCCAGTTCATTGAGACTTCCATAAAGGTACGCACACTATCCATTTCTATGTTTTCTAGATAAATATCCTCTACTGTTCCACCACGGGTGGTTGCCGATTTTATATTGAGTCCGTTCTTGGTGCCCAACCCCTTAATGTTAGATGCATATACATGCCTAATACTCCCCGATGTTTCACTGCCCAAGGTTACCAATCCAGAACCTGCCCTAGCTATGCAGTCTCTAATAACCACATATTCGGTTGGTCTGTTTACGCGAAGTCCATCCCAATCACGACCGGCTTTTAAACAAAAATTATCATCATTACAGTCTATGTCGCAATTTTGTACCAATATATATTTTGAGGAATCTATATCAATACCATCCGTACTTGGACCATGACCGCCAATGTTGTTGCGTATGGTTAGGCCATCAACGGTAATATGTTCGGAATATAGTACTTGAACGGTCCAAAAGCCTGCTTTTTGAATGTTGAGGTCTTTTAGAAATACGTTTTTGGCATTGGATATTAAAATAGTCCTGGGCCTTTTGGCATCGTAGTCAACAATCCATCGTAATCCACGTGGTTCATAATCATTTTTACGAAGGTCCCAATAATAGTCCCAAAACACTTTTCCTTGTCCGTTTACCAATCCGTCACCATCTATCTGAACATTATTTGCATTTCGCACATTGATAAGTGCGGCGGGCCATTTCATTTCTACACCGGCAATTCTAGTATCTATTTCTTGATAATCCGCTATATGTTGACTTCCCCTTAGTTCTACACCTTTATCAATACGTAGATGCACCCCTTCCTTTACAAAAATAGACCCGCTTAAATATACCCCAGGTTCAAAAAATACGGTTCCACCTCCTTGCTTAGCGCATTCATCTATTGCTTTCTGGATAGCTTTAGTGGCTAATTCACTACCATCATTAACTGCATCATATGTATTTACAGAGTAGGTCTTTTGCTCAAAATCTATTTCGGCCGCTCCTACTTTAGATACCCATGACGGTACGGAATGATCAGTAATTTCGTCCTTTTGTCCTTGTGCTTCCTTTTCCTTGCATGAAATAATGAGGAAAAAAAGAGTGATGTAAATTAGAATGGATTGTTGTTTCATGGAATTGTTTTGGTGTTCGTTAGTTGGTAGAAAGGTACTAATCCATATAAAAAACTTCGGTTAAATCTTTTGATTTTGGAGAATTGTCATTATTGGTCTCCATAATATCTGCCATATAGGCCCACCATTTTTTTACTATTGGATGATTTGGTAGTAACGCTTCGTCAAACGATTCATTTAGTTTTTGAAAAGCGAAAAGGGTAGAGGATGCTTCATCCAAAAAAATTGAATATTCTGAAATTCCGGTTTCCGATAATAGCGCTGAAAGCTCGGGCCAAATCTCATCATGTCTTTTTTTATATTCTTGCTCATATCCTTTTATGAGTTTCATCGTAAATGCATTTCTTTTCATAGTACTATTTAATAGCTAAGTTGACATTTTGATCATCTAATGTAAACTGGTTTTCTATATACGATATTAACCTGGAAACAACTTCCTCATGTTCTTTCAATATATTCATGGACTCTTCCGGGTCCATTTCAATATTATATAATTCATAATCAGTGGCAGCGTTTAAATGTCTTGTTCTTATGAGTTTCCAAGGTTTTTCAATGATACTTTCCTGCAAATGCCCTCTTACATAGATTATAGAGTTAAGGGTATCCTTTTGTGTAAGTGTGGACCATATATTTTTCCCTTCTATTGTAGAAGGTTTATCCTCTATTTTCGCCAATTTCAGTAGGGTTGGCATTACATCGATGACTGAAATGTAATTGGCAACGGTCCTGGCCTCTAATTTGTCTTTCCAATAGACTAGGGCAGGCACTCTGATGGCTCCTTCATAATTAGAGGTTTTCCAATCTTTTAGCGGACTATTATCACCTAAAACATCATTGGGTCCATGTCTGCCTTCATATTGGTTGGTGGGGTACCAGTTTTGCATAGCACCATTATCGCTCATAAAAATAATCACGGTATTTTCTAATAATTTTTGATTTTTCAGCGTAGCCAATATCTTGCCGATATTATCGTCCATATGTGTCATGGCTGCCGCAAATTTTCTTCTAGAGGTATTGGTAATTTGTTGTGCATACGGCCCTAGCCATTGCTCTTCTTCCTGTAAGGGAAAATGTGGCGCACTATAGGCCAATTGTATATAAAAACTTTTGGTGGTATCCCGGTATTGTTTTAACCAATTAATAGTTTCTTTTCCTATTAAATCTGTTGCATGACCGGTTTCGGTAATGAAAGCTCCGTTTTTATACCAGCTTGGATCTCCGTTTTTGTAATTATGGGTGTATTGATCTATTTGGCCATGTAAAAAGCCATAGGAATAATCAAATCCATACTTTTTAGGACCACTTGCCGGTTGTAAACCTAAATGCCATTTACCAAAAAGAGCGGTTTCATACCCGTGCTGTTGTAATAAACTGGGAAGGGTTAAAATACTATCTGGTAAACTTTTTTCACTTCTACCGCTAATGGGCGCCACTATGCCCATACGGCTGGCCGGTCTTCCGGTCAAAAAACTTGCCCTAGATGGGGAACAGGTAGGGTTAACATAAAAGCGATCTAATTTTACACCGTTTTTTGCCAAGAAATCAATATTGGGAGTCTGTATTTCCGATCCGTTATATCCTACATCGTTCCAACCTGCATCATCTGCAATAATGACCAGAAAATTAGGTGTTGTCACATTTGTGTTAACACTTGTATCACCATCTTTACAGCTCAATAAAGTACATGCCAGTAAAAGGAGTAGTCTGCCTGTCATGTAGTTAGTCTACTTTTAATTGTAAGGAGCTATCGTTGATTTCAAAGGTATTTGCTTTAATGAGTTTGATTACTTCTGAGCCTGCTAGCAATACCGGTCCGTAACCATGTGCGGCAAAAACATTAATAGGTCTGTGATAATAGAAAGCAGGATCAAACCCCATACCGGTACCCACACAAGTACCCTCTACCTGACCTTTTGCATTGACCTTGGTAGCTACGGCATTCCACCCTAGCATAACCACAGGCGAGAATGCCATTTTATCTATATAGCCGTTATTGATGGCCTTGGCAATAGAATATGTGTAAATGGCCGTAGCCGAAGTTTCAAGATAACTATCATTACGATCAATGAGTTGATGCCAGAAACCTGTTCCATCTTGATATTGAGCCAAACCTTTTATATGTGCTTGTAATTGATGTAGAACATCTTGATACCCTTCGTGCTCTTTAGGTAGCACATCTAACAATTCTACTAGGGTCATTACTGCCCACCCATTGGCGCGGGCCCATCTATATTCCGGGTGGTAGTCCATTGCTTGAACCCAACCATGCATGTACAGGCCTTTTTCCTCATTGAACATTCTTTTGGAAAATTGACGTACCTGTTTAACGGCATCATCATAGTATTTGGTTTCTCCCGTTAATTTTCCCATTTGTGCCAGTGCAGGTACACTCATGAACAGATCGTCTAACCACAGCGTATTTGCTTGGGGTCTGTTTCTTGCCAAAGTGCCGTCTGGCAAACGGAATTCTTTAGTACTGATGTAATCTATAAAATTAGTTATCAAGGGTTGTAAATCTGCATCTAAACCAGCCCTTTTTGCCTTTATCATTGCAGCACAAATTGCTCCGGCATCATCTAGGGCGTGGGGTTGCAACGATTGTTTTATGGGGGAAGGGTATGCTTTATCTTTCTTATACTTTTCAAGATAGAAAGGTGCTATATCCGCAATTAATTTTAATCTTTTGTTGGTGTAATCCGCATATTTTGGGTCGCCCGTTGCTTCCGTAATTTGTGTCATACCCGCATAGGTTACGCCCCACTCATAGCTGGTTAGCCTAAATGCACCGGGTTCAAAAATGCTGTTCTCGTTCAGTTTTTTATAATTGGTAATTTCCTTTTTGGTGGTTGCATCTATTAGTTTGGCAGCAGTCTCACTTTCAAGGTAATTATAAACACGATCCAAAGTGACGATAATTTCATCCACGGTTTTGACGCCATACGGTGTTGGATAGTCTGGTTGTAACAGGTGCAACGGTGTTGTTACATCATTGGTGGGTTCTTGCGCTAAAACAACGGTTGAAGTTGCAAGGCAATACGCCAATGCCACGGTAGTTTTTAATATTGTATTTTTCATTAGTAAAAAGTTTGTTACAGTTGTTATTTAATAGTTATCTCAGCAGAAAGTTGATTTGCCAAATTATTTACATAGGCAATAAACTCCGCTCTGTCCGTGAATTTTTCATCACTTAATCCCCACCCGGCTATGGCAAAGTAGCTAACAGGTTCATTGTTGTTTATTTTCAATTTGGCCAAATATGAGTTAGATAAATTTCCGGTTTCCGGAGCTTCTACATATCCCATATAATTTTCTTTAGGAAAAATAAGCGCCATGCCCAGCCACCATTCTTTTTCATATGATTGTTTGTCATGGGTCAAAAGAATTGTATACTTTTTATGCTCCTCAATGACCTCTAAGGGCATATCATTATGAATATTGACCAAACCAACAGCTAAATTTTCATCACTTTGTAGTCCATCTATAGATACCGTATTCTTATATCCATACATGCCGGGCCAAATACTGGTTGTTTCCGTAACATTATAGTTACGGCCGTTAGTTTTCCACCCTTCATACATATAGTGCAAAACGGAATTTACCGGACCTTCATTCTGAATTTTGAAGGTTGTTCTGTCTACATTGTTGACCGTATCATTTACGGTAACGCCCAATCGCATTAATGCATTTTCCGTTGTTAGGGCATAGCCGCCAATACCAACGGAATTGCCTACGGCCAGAATATCCCTGCCCCAGTCTTCCATAACGTGATAATTGTCCTCAACGGCACCGGAAGGGGAAATACCCACATTTTCAGGTGAAATAGCAGCCGTTTTTTTGCCAAAAAGGTCTTTTGCGTTTCTGCCATCCAAGTAATGTCTAAAGCCTACTTTGTCATTTTCCCAAGATGGCCCATCTGTTTGGTATTGTTGGTAACCTAAACTTAGTGGAAGCTCGTTTGCCAGCATTGTTTCTTGGGTTTGTGGCATTACTGGTGCATCTTTAGACGCACGCTTTCCAAAACGTGCACTGGTACGTATAAGGTATTCTGGTTTTTGGTGAGACCAAGTAACGGTAATCGTTTTTGATTCTTCCGGTTTAAAGTCCAGGACAAAAAATAACTCGTCCCATGCTGTATTGTTTTCCGTAACATTAACTTGAGAAGTAATGGTATCCGATCCAAATAAAATAATAGGATGCACTGCTGTACTATCCTTAACCGTTAGTTGTGACCTTTTAATAGTAATTGGTTTATCTGTCAGCTCAAATTTAGAAGTATTGGTTAGTTGTATTGTTTGGCTGGGAATTTCAGTATTTGAACATGAAATAAAAAACAAGACAAGCGTACAGGTGACATAAAGAATTATTTTTTTCATCATCAATGGTTTTATTCTGGTTGAATAGGCACGATCATTATATCGTTTTTGGTGAATAGGCTGGAATTAAAAAGAACCCATTTTCCATCCGGACTTATAGATTGATGCATATGAGCTTCGGAAGAAAACGGGCTTTTACTCAATAAACGATGACCTGTGGTCAATAAGGTCGTATCCTTAGGGTTCGTTGTATTTATTCGATATAATTTTCCATCGAATGTATCACCAGCAATCCATTTACCATCTGGTGTGGCATTACAATGCCAATAGCCCCCATTACCGGTCTGCCCATGAAATTGTAATTCATTGGTACGTAGGTTTATGGAATATATGCCTGTCTGGTTATCTTGTAAACGGTCTAGATGTCCCATTAAATGAAATAGAACTTTGTCCGGTCCCATAAAGACCTCATGGGTTACCCAGTCGTTTTTTCTTTCTTCATATAAGGGTCTATTTTCAACCTTTCCATTTTTATCAATAGAAAGATACCACATACGTTGTGGAGCATCTCCCCTGGTTTCCCAACAGTACATCAATTCTCCGGTAACATAAGGGTTGGCTTGCAAGTGCCCTACCCAAAATGGCACTTCCTTTAGCTTTATGGTTTTACCGGTAGTAAAATCCACTTTATAAATGGCGTAAAGAGAACTGTTTATTTTAGATGAAAAGTACACCGCATCTTCATTTGCATCTAATCCTAAACCAGATGGTTTTATACTATCTGGAACGGTAGCGCGTACTTTTTCATAATATGTGGCGTCCTTTATTTTACTTGCTTGGCTATCTTTTAATATTTGATCAATATTAATCTCCACAAGTTTATTCCCCTTAAATTGATAAGCAACATTTTTATGCCATCCTAAATGAAAATCCCTACCATTTTTACCTGTTGTAATTTGTGTAATGGTAAAATCATCAGTAGAGATTGCATAATACTGGCTATCATAATTATCTTTTTTGCTAGTTCTATTGGAAGTGAAAATGATATACTTGCCATCTGCAGTCCATTGCGGATGCGTCTGGTACATTTTAGAATTACTATGCCTAGAAGTGGTCAGTGCATTTACGGTAACTCCTGTAACCTTATCCTTAAAGGTGAAATTTTCCGAAAGAAACCTTTGCCCAAATATATCTTCACCGGCTATATCAAATGTCTTGTATACATTGGCAAGGTGGCTATAATCTTTTCCTTCAACGATTTGTGCCTGTATATGTTGAAAGAATAAAATGCTAAAGCTTAAGAGTAGAATTTGGTTTTTGGTTTTGCTCATGGTATTCAAGATAAAATTTTAAATTGGAAAAAAAGACCCTGCAACTGTAAAACAGGGCCTTTTAAAACTAACTGCAACAAAGTCATTAGTTGCCCATTAATAACCAGGATTTTGCCCTAGTTTACTATTTGATTCCAATGCAGTTTTTGGAATAGGATATATGGTCCTAAACGGTTCTGATACTTCTTTAAACTCCCAGGCATCACCAAATTTCCCAAATCTGATCAAATCTCTTCTTCTTGACATTTCAAAAGCCAGTTCCCTGCCTCTTTCATCCAATATATCGTCTAGAGTAACCGCGCTTAAGGGTTCTGCATTGCTACGTTCCCTTATTTGGTTTATAAGTGGCAAGGCGGCTGCAAAATCATTGTTCCTGGCTAATGCCTCTGCTTTGATCAGGAGAATATCCGCATATCTTATAAATGCAATATCATTTCCTGCGTTACCGCCATTGGTATTTGGGTCCAAGCCCCACTTTATCCATTTAATACCTGCATTCATAGGCTGTAAACGTATCCCAGTTGCGGGTATGATCGTATAGGGTACTGGACCTTCTGTGGATTTTCCTGGCACATATAAGGTAGAGTTGTTATCTGGTACTACACGTTCTACCATGACGGTTTCACCTGTGGTAGGATCTATTAAATCTCCATATCCTATAAACATATTTCTTCGCACATCATCTTCTTCGTATAGGGCAAGCACAGAGGGTCTTGTCCCAAAACCGTTTTGAGGCGTATAGGGTAAACCAAAAAGTCCGCCTTGAATGCCCGGTAACACTTTTTGCACCAGTGGATGACCTATGCCGCCGGCAATATCCGGGGAATAAACGGCACCGAAAATAAACTCATCATTGTTGCTATTGTCAAAAGAAAAGTTATCAAAATATTCCGGTAATAGTCTATACGAACCGGAGTTGATAACAAGATCTGCATATTCAATGGCTTTGTCATTTTGGGCCGTTCCTGTATAGACTTCCGCATTTAGGTAAATAGTTGCCAACATGGCTTGTGCGGCTTCTTTGGTAAATCTTCCAAAATATGCGTCACCTGCTTCTGCCTTTGTAGGTAAATCGGTTGCGGCGGCAATAAACTCTGAGGTTACAAATTCAAAAACCTCTGATCTGGTATTTTGTTCTGGTAAATTCAAGGCATCTACCTTTGGAAGTGTAAAGATGGGGACATTACCAAAAAGGTCCATAAGGAAAAAATAGGCATATGCTCGTAACGCTCGTAATTCAGCAATTGGTCCGGCAATTTCCTCTGGTGACAATGCGGACCCTTCAAGAGAAGCGATCAGGGCATTGGTTTGTCCTACTGTTCTAAAATAAGAGTCCCAAGTACCAGCTACGTACGCATGATCCTCTTGCCATTTGTGTTCCATGAGTTCGCTAAAATTTGCACCGCCCCACCAGCCTTGTATTTTTTCATGGACGACCACTTGGTCTGCAGGTAGCTCTAAACAACGGTATTCTACTCCCATACCTGTGGTGGCAGCAAAATTTCTATATACCCCAGATAAGGAAGATAGTACTTGGGATTCATTAGAATAGAACGTTTCTGGTGTATAAATGGAATATACATCTTCCTCTAAACTACAACCTGCGGTACCCAAAATCAAGATACCTAAAAGGGAGCGTTGTATAAATCGATAAAAGTTTTTTATTTTTTTCATGATAATAATATTATTGTTTAGACCCTTTTTTAAAAAGTTATACTCGTTCCAATTTGAAATATCCTTGGTCTAGGATAAACCAGGTAATCTATACCAATAGACCGGGTTCTAACTTCCGGATCAAAACCGGTGTATCCTGTTATGACGAATAGATTACGGCCGGATAAGTAGATTTTGGCCTTTTTGATGAATCCTACTTTATCGGTATTGAAATTATACCCTACCGTTAGGTTGTCCAGTCTTAAATAACTGCCATCTTCTATCCATTGCGATGAATATTGGGCGGTTTGTGCCCTGCTGGAACCGGTATCCAAGGCAGAACGCAATACATTAACACCTGGGGTTTGACTCACATAAGAAAATTCTGCGGCTGTATTGTTGTAAATATCGTTACCTACAACACCCCTAAAATTAACGGAAACATCAAAATTTTTGTACTTAAAGGAGTTGTTGAATCCGTAGGTCCAATCAGGGTTTGCATCACCTATAACTACTTCATCCGCACCTTCTTCACCATCTACGTCAAGGTAAGTTTCCAGTCCGTCTGCATCATAGCCCGTAAACTGCCTACCGTAGAAGGTATTCAAGGCAAGACCGGGTTTTATTATTTGTGTCAATGCATTATTTCCTACAACCCCAGAGCCACTGCTGGTTCGTATTTCATCTCGCTGAAAATTTTCATTTGATAAGCTTAACACTTCATTTTTATTTGTAGAAAAGTTGACGTTTGATGTCCAGCTAAAGTTGTCGTTAGAAATAATGTCTCCCGTTACATTAATTTCCAAACCTTTGTTTTCCACTTCGCCAACATTGGCCCATTGTGTATTTACCACAGATGGTGCGGCCGTGGAGAACTGTAAAAGAAGGTCGTTGGTGTTCTTTATGTAATAGTCTAAGGAACCATACAGACGTTGGTCAAAAAAACCATAATCTACACCAAAATTCAATTGGCTGGTTTCTTCCCATTTTAAATTCTGGTTTTGAAAATTAGTGGGCAGTACACTAGGTATTGCCTGACCCCCAAAAACATAAATGGCAGAACCGGCTATGGATAGTTGTTCCCTGTACAGATTATTAGGTATTTCCTGGTTACCGGTAATACCGTAGCCTACACGTAGCTTTAAGTTGCTTATCTTGGAGTTTTGCATGAAGTCCTCATCGGTTACGTTCCATGCCAAAGCCCCTGAAGGAAAGGTACCCCATTTGTTGTTGTCGCCAAATCTGCTTGAACCATCCCTACGAAGGGTAAAGGTCAGGAGATACCTGTCTTTTAGTTTATAATTAAGCCTACCATAATATGAGGATAGACGGTTGGCATCCTTAAACGATGTATTGGATTGGATGGTACCGGATTGGATCAAGTTCCAAGCAGTAGCATCGGAAACAAAATTATTGGCAGAAGTGAAAGTGTTCTGGGTTTCAAACCTTTGAAAGGAATAACCGGCCAATACACTTAAATAACTATCTTTTGATAGTTGTTTGTCATAGGTTAAATTGGTCTCCGCCAAGATGTTTCTATTGGTATATTTACTGATTGATGCCGTACCGCCTTGCCCTTCACCGGCCGGGTGTGTTGAAGGTATATTGGTAAACCTGGCCACATCTTCATTGGAATAGCCCAGGTTGGTAGAGATTTTAAGTCCGTCTAAAATAGTAAAGGCGGCATTCATATTACCCAATAGGAGGGAACTGTCGCTTTCATCGCTAACCTGGGTCCATGAAACCGGATTTATTCGTAAGGCACCAATTTGATAAAAACTGCCATCCTCATTATACACGGGTAGTGTTGGTGCCCAACGTAGGGCATCTTTTAATATGTTACCACCTTCGTCGGCAATATTGGAGTTTACGGCTGCCCTGGTCTCATCTAATTTGGCATAGGTAAGATTGACCCCAATATTTAAACGGTCGTTTAGCGTAATATGGTTACCATTTATACGCGCCGTATACTTTTTAAGTCCGGAGGAAAGCAAGGTTCCTTCTTGATTATTATACCCCAAGGATGCCGTAAAATTGGTAGTCCTTGACCCACCAGCAAAGGATATATTATGGTTTTGCGTAATAGCCGATCGGAACACTTCTTTTTGCCAGTTGGTATTTACCCCTTCATCAGAAAAGGGTAGTTCGTTAGCGTTGGCATAGGACCTATATTCATCTGCACTTAAAAATGGTAGCATTTCAGGTACATAGGCCAAACCGGTATAGGAGTCGTATTGTAGAAACTCGCCATACTGTCCTTTGTTCTTGGTTGTGATTACGATAACACCATTTGCACCACGAGACCCGTAGATAGCTGTTGCAGAAGCATCTTTTAAAACATCTATGCTTGCAATATCTGCAGGGTTTATAAGGCTTAAAGGATTAATAGCTTCCTCGGACAATGGAGAGGAACCTGATGTTACGGTTCTAACACTGTTGTTGGCACTACCAAATTGCAATGGTACGCCATCAATTACATATAAAGGTTCGTTCCCGGCGGATATTGAACTGGTACCACGTATCCTTACCGTAGAGGAAGCACCTGGCTGCCCACTGCTTTGTACAATGTTGACACCGGCAATCTTACCTTGTAGTAATTGCTCAGGTGCAACGGGCAAAGCTTCAACAAAACTTTCTGCCTTGAGCGATGCTACCGCACCTGTTACATCCTTTCTTTTTTGGCTGCCATAGCCAATGACAACAATTTCATCCAATTGTTCGGTGTCCTCACTGATAACGACGTCAATGATCGTTCTTCCGTTCACTTGTTCCTCCAGCGTTTGAAATCCTATATAGGAAAAAAGTAAAACAGCATTTTCGGTAGTTGTGGTAATGGTAAAATTTCCGTCAAAATCTGTGCTTGTACCATTTGAGGTTCCTTTTTCTACCACATTTACACCAGGTACTATTTGTCCATTGGTATCGGTAACCGTACCGCTCAGCGTTTGTTCTTGGGCAGAAACCGTTACCGTAAAAACCGCTAGGGCAAATAGTAATAGCTTTTTTAAAAGTTTGGTGTTCTCTTTTTGTTTCATAATTATAGCTGATTTTGTAATCGATTGCATTAAGTGTCTTCTAAATTATAGAATACAATTAGCTATGGCATCCTGTACTTGCCTGAGAATTTATTGGTTTACCCTATTTTTTTAAAATTTTTTTATAAATCGATATGTTTTTAGGGTAAAAAATTATAAAGCAATAAAAAAAGCACTGTTCATAGAACAGTGCCTTTTTGCTAAAACTAACTCAAAACAACTCAATTTTTTCTAATAGCCTGGGTTTTGCATTGCTTGCTTTTCATCTGCCGTTAATGTTCTACCTTCCGTATAGATACCATCCAAAAATGTTTGCGGTATAGGTCTTAATACATGATGATCCTTAATATTAGGTGCAGCTTCCGGATTAAAGGCTATTGTTCTTGGGACCAATGTCAATGTCCTGCTTAAATCTTCCCAACGGTGCCATTCTCCACAAAGCTCTCTTGTACGTTCGTTAAGTACTAAGTTCAACATACGCTCATATTCACCGCTTACCCCTAATTTATTGAAGATGGCTTCATCTTCTGCTGGCAAATTATTAATATCGGTAATAGTAAGATCAGTAGCATCTGTGGTAACTGGGATGTTGTTAGATTCATAGTATGAATTTTCCTTGATGTATGAATTGTCCTCTATAGGCTGACTAAATTCCGATGTTGGGTAAGCCTCGGCCCCATCGGTATAAAAAGATCGGTCCTCCCCGCTCTTATAGGCACCTCTGTTTCTAACGGCGTTGATATAGTCTAGACCCTCACCATATGCACCCATTCTAATTTTTGCTTCTGCTGCCATTAGGTATGTTTCTGCCGATCTGGCCAAAATTTCATCACGTAACCCCCTATTGTCGTTAATAGAACTTCTTGAAGAGTCAAAATGTTTAGATAATGAAGGAAATCTTGGATTGGGCAATAACCCAACGCCATCTGCCGCGTAGGCTACATAAACATGAGGTATGGTCTTGCCATTATACAAAATATCCGGGTTATTGTTATTTATGGTTAGGTCAAAACGATCATCATCTGGAGTGTTTATGATATACATAATGCCTAAATCCTCTCCGGCAGTATAATCAATACCTTCAAATGTACCTCCTCTATTTACCCTGTGCTTTGTTCTAAATGTTTTCCAAAAACGTGAGTCGTTCACATGATCAAAAACATCATAGGTAAAATATGTAGCAGCCAACCTACTATAGGGCCTCATACCTGTTAAATCTCTTTTCATCGTAGCCAGGTCATCATAACGAGCGGTAAAGGGTACGGTACTGAAATTGGATGTAACCAATGATCGATCTCTACTAAATTGAGCTGAAAGTATCAATTCTGGTAAAAACTCATTAGGACCGTCCGGTTCTGTAAAATCCCATAATTCTTGATAATTCGCCGCTAGTGGATGATTGGCGATTACTTCGTCTGACAACCTAACAACAGCTTGTAAATCTGCTGTTTTTGTTTCTCCGTTCCAAGAGTCATTGATTTCACTTGCTCTAGTTAAATATGCTTTTGCTAAATAGTGAGCCGCCGCATCTCTACTTATTTGTGCAGGAAAAACCACTGCATTGTCTAGCAGTTCATATGCTTTTGTGAAATCCTCGATTACCTGAGCCAATACTTCTTCTGCTGATGCCCTGGTGAATTCCAGTTCTACGGTGGTACTTACCGTTAATTTTAAAGGCACTCCGCCATACTGTCTTACCAATTTTAAATAATTGTATGCCCTTAAGAAATGTGCTTCGCCCAATGCTGTTTTTTTAACGGCGGGATTGTTAGAATCTATAGCGTTAATAGACTCGATTAATTGGTTGGTCATTGCTATACCCGCATAAAAATTGTCCCAAGGTTCTTCTGCCTGTGTTCTGGTCGTAATTACCACAGAATTGAACCTACTGTCATAATTGTTCCAAGGACTGTTGGTGTCATCCCCACCAACATGAAACTCGTCCGTACCATAGTTGGTTGTGGCAAATTGCTGCTCTGACGGAAAGGTAGAGGCCAAAACCTTATATGTGGCACCTGTTGCTAGGGATAAAATACCTTCTTCCGTTTCAAAATATTCATTGCTTCGCTGTGTGGTGAGCTCTTCTTCCAAAAAATCGTCACTACAAGAACTAACGAACCCTACTAGCAGTAGTGCCGTGCATATATTAATTATGTGTTTTTTATAATTTTTCATGTGTTGTTTATTTTATTAGTCAAGTTGATTTTTAAAATTCTACGTTCATTCCTACTGTAAAACCTCTGTTTGATGCGGAATTACCTAAGGAGTATCCTTGAGAGTTATTGGCCGGCCTGGTAACATCTAGATCGATCCAATCAACTTTTGAGAAAATAAAACCTGGATTTTGGGCCTGTACGTAAAAACGTAATTTGGATAACCCAATATCACTGGTAATCTTTTGTGGTAAATTATATCCTAATGACACATTTCTGACTTTTATAAAAGAACCACTTCTATAACCTAATGTGCCAAAATAAGTGTCTCCAAAGCCTGCTGAGTAGATTGGTTTTTGATATTCTGAATTTGTATTATTTGGCGTATAATAATCCACTTTTCTAGAATTATATCTTCCTACTAAACCTTCACCACCTGTGTTATAGGTATATCCAAAACGACCAAATAGAAAGAATGAAAGTTCCAGATCTTTATACTTAAAGGTGTTGGTTAGTCCAAGTATGTATTTTGGAATGGTATTTCCAATAATTACCCTGTCGTTATTTGCATCTATGACATAATCACCATTTTGATCTACCGGGCGCGCATTACCAGGGGAAAACGTATGTCCGTTGGCGTTGAACAATGCAATTTCATCTGCATCTGATTCTTGCCAAATACCATTGGATGCATAACCGTAGATGACACCCAAAGATTCACCTATGAACCAATTGTTATTGATATCATCCTCTTTGCCATTGGCAAGTTCAACAATCTCATTTTCCTGCCATGATGCACTGATATCCGTAGACCATTGAAAATCCTCTGTACTAACATTCACGGTATTTAAGGTTAAGTCGATACCGCTACTTTTTGTTTCCCCTACATTGGCAAACGTATTTACATACCCTGTAACAGAAGGTATGGCTTGCCTAAGTAAAAGGTCGGTAGTTTCTGAATTGTAATAATCTAGACCACCCGATATACGACCTGAGAAAAATGAAAAATCCAACCCATAATTATATTGTGTGGTTTTTTCCCACCCCAACTCTTGATTGGCAAGTGTTTCATCTAATTGAACGCCAGATACACCGGTAGAACCTATAGGGTAGAATAGGGGAAGTAGTCCGCCTTTTGTGGAGTATGCGTCAATTGCTGCATTACCGGTAACCCCTACACCCGCTCTTAATTTTAGCTGGTCTATCCAATTGGCGTCTGCTAAGAAATTTTCTCGGTCTATACTCCAACCTAAAGCGGCACTAGGGAAGAAAGCTCCTTTATTACCTTCTGCCAATTGAGAGGCGCCATCATACCTACCGGATACGGTCAATAAATACTTGTTATCGAACCCATAATTAAAACGGGCCATGTATGATAGCAATTGCCTTTCCGTTAAATCGGAATCATAATTGGATAAAGCTACATTGTCCGCACTAAGCGCGTTCCATTTCTGACTTGCAAACGGAATATTGTCCGCGGCCATTAAATTGGATTCTTCAATGAATTGGGTCTGGCTCTGCAATAGTGTTGCACCTACATCATGCTTACCAAATGTTCTGTTGTAAAGTAACAGGTTGTCCAAGGTATAGGACAGACGTTGTCTTTTACTTAGGGAAGCATAACTAGAACCTGTTCTAACGACAGATTGCCCATCTAGAAAACTTCCATTTCTATAGGTTTCAATATCTGGACCAAAATTTGTTCTGAATTTTAAACCTTCTAAGGCAGAACCAAATGCACCAAAATCAAGTTGCGCATAGAAACTACCAAAGGCCCTAAGGGTTACTCTTTGATCTTGGGAATACAATTCTTCGTCAACAATCGTTTTTACCGCAATATCACCTCCTGGAAATTCAATTCTATTTCCTTCACTGTCATAGGGTAACGTGTATTGAAATATGGATCTTGCACTTTGGTAAAGGCCACTTTGCGCCGAGACGCCCACATTACCAGCGGTAGATTGTCCATATTCTTGTGTACTATAAGAAGTGTTGATATTTCCACCAAACGTAAACCATTCCGTTGGTGTTATATCTACGCTTACGTTGGCATTGTAACGCTCATAACTTTGGCCTACCACACTACCGGTGTTGTTAATATATCCAAAGGAACCGTAGGCCTTCATTTTTTCCGAACCACCACTGGCACTTAAAGTATGTTGGTTGGTAAATCCTGTTTGTGTGACAAAATCGGTAAAATCTGTGGTAATTAATTTTGAGCCGTCCCAGGTGCCGCCTTCCCAGCCTCTTAGAATATTGTTGAAGGCCGTGTCATCACCGGAAAATATGGCTTCATCATTGGCAATAGTGGGTTGGTCACCTCTTGGAAAGGTGTCTGGGTTTTCATAATATTTGGCCCATCTTCTATACTCCACAAATTCGCCTGCGTTGAACTGTGGAGCTGCTTCGTTTAAGGTCTGTGTGGTTATCGCTGTATTGTAGCTTAAAGTAAATCTGCCCGATTTTCCTCTTTTTGTCGTTACAATAACGACACCGTTAGCACCACGTGAACCGTAAATTGCCGTTGCCGATGCATCCTTTAGGATATCTATAGATTCAATATCCGTTGGGTTAATATTGTCTATTCCACCAGATATAAGTGGTATTCCGTCAAGTACATATAGAGGAGCGTTGGATGCTGAAAGCGAACGTTGACCCCTAATAGTAATATTCCCAATACTACCGGGTCTTTCATTTGATGAAATATCAACACCCGCGGCCTTACCCTGCATGGCCTCAATGGCATTATTTACAGGTCTGGAATTGATGTCCTCTGATGTTACACTGACTATAGAGCCCGTAACATCAGATTTTTTTGTGGTACCGTACCCCACAACCACTACTTCATCCAGTAACGCACTATCATCTTCCATGACAATGTCATAGGTAGAATTGGCGCCAACCAAAAGTTCCTTGGCTTTATACCCAATGGAGCTGAATACCAATGTTTGTCCTTCGGCTACATCTATCGTGTATTCTCCGTCAAAATTTGCACTGGTACCTGTACTTGTACCCTTTATTACAATGTTTACACCTGGTAAGGGTAAACCTGCGTTATCCGTAATTATACCGGAAACGGATTTTTCCTGGGCGCTTATGCCCAGCGAAATGAATAAAAAACATAGAAAAAATGTTTTTTGAAAATTAAGTCGATTTAAGTTTTTCATAGGTTGTTAAGTTATTTAGTGTAATCGATTGTATTTTATGGAATCATGAAATTATATATTAAAAATATATGTACTATCCTGTACCTACCTGACAAAATTGTTAAAATGATAATTATGACTATCCCAAATAGAAGAATAACTATCTAGGAGATTAAAAAACCATGCATTTTAAAACTAATTCGTACGTCCGTTTCTTTGAAATCTATGGAGATTAATAGTGTCCGAGAAGGTGAAATGTTTACGGTAAGGTGGGTTATTTTACAATCTTTATTTCTTGAAGCTTATTGGCATCAACCTTTATTTTTAAAATACCATCAGTATAACTTATAGCTTTCTGCTCCTTAAGTTTGCTAGCGTCTATTTTCTTTTTGTTGATGAAAATACTAGAAGGATGGTCAGGTTGTTGTATAACAATAGTATAGGTGGCTACATTTGAGATAAAGCTGCCTTTTGGTTCATCAATTTTAATAATTGTTGTTTGATGGTTTTCTTCTGTCTCTATTTGTGTAGTTGTATAATCACCATTCTCATAGTTAAGCGATTTGCCGTCATCCTGATAAAGTGTAAAAGAACTTTTTTCATGTGTATATATATGAAGGTCAATATTTTTAATAGCCTTTTCTCCTATATAGTTCTGGGATTCTTGCATGGGAATAATTGCACCTCCTTTAATGAAAATTGGAATCTGGCCTAAGGGGCACAATACACTTATATATTGTTTGCCTTCAAAAACTTCATTGGTCCAATAATTGGTCCACTGGCCTTTGGGTAAATACACTACCCTTGTTTTAGCGCCTTTATCAATTACCGGGCATACCATCATACTTTCGCCCAACATATATTGGTCGGTTATTTCATAGGTATTTGGGTCATCTTGGTTGTCAAGTACCATGGCCCGCATTTGTGGTTTTCCCGTAATATGGTTCTGGTAACTGGTGCTATATAAATAAGGTATAAGTTGGTAACGGAATGTGTCATAGGACTTAAAAATCCGTGTAGCTTCTTTACCATAATTCCATGGTTCCTTATAGTTGGGGTGTTCCATCCCAAATAGATGGGCAATAGGGCTCAGTAAACCAAATTGGGTCCATCGAATATATAACTCTGGGTCGGCCACATGTTCAAAACCTCCCATACAATGTGCCCAGTTACCCACACCGGATAATCCTATATTTAATCCGGCTTTTATCACGGGTTCAAAATATTGCCATTCGCTGGGCCAATCTCCCGCAAAAATGAACGGATAGCGTTGAATACCGGCATATCCTTCCCGGGTATGGTTCATTCCCCTTATATTGTTGTATTCCTGAAATTTTTCAAAGGGTGCCTTTGCATAGGCCAACGGAAATAAATTATGTAAGGATTTTATCTCTTCTCCTTGTGGACCTACTTTATCACTTTCATTAGCTTTATGTCCAAACGCGCTGCCTTCATCCGTTTTTAAAAACATGGCGCCTTGGTCCGCCACATTTTTCACCCCTTCTTTCCACCACCAATCCACAGATTTTTCATCAAAGAAATTAACGAATTCACCAGCGCCATTTTCTTCAGGATATACATACCCGCCTTTACGTGCTTTATCTAAAAGTCGATACGTTTTTCCGTTATCGAATCTTGGTCGCAAATGAAGACCTACAGCGTTTAAATTTAAGGCGTATAAACTATCGAACATTGCTTTTGGGTTTTTGAATGTTTCCCGCCATTCAAAAGTTGTGGCACCTTTTCCACCATTTTCACCAAAAAATCGCCAGGTAGAATCTAAATGCAGTACATCTAAAGGAATCTCTAATTCCCTAAATTTTTTGGCTAAATCAATAACATACTGTGTTGAGGTCTCAGATTCATGGCCCCAGGTACCTCCACTATACGTTCCTACGTGAAGACCCAATGCAAATTTGGGCAGTAGGGGAGATTTTCCGGTTAGATCGGTATAGGTGTTTAAGATGGTAGGGAAATCCGGTCCATACATAATATAGTAATCCAGTTCGCCGCCTTCTGCATTAAAGGAGAAGATGGTATCGTTACTATTGCCCATGTCCCAATTGGTTGGGCGTGCGCTATGTAAAAATAGTCCATAGCCCGCTGTACTCATGAAAAAAGGTACGGGAGCATAATTGGCTTCCAATGGATTGTATGCGCCAATAATATGGGGTAGACCTTGGCCCCTGCCTACATTTAACCTCACTTTTTTTCCTCTTCTGTCCAAGAAATCCATACGCTCCCCAAAGCCAAAAAAATGTTCGTCCGGTTGTAGGTTAAAGGATGTTCCGGTTTGTTCAGTGGTCCTATGGGCGCTACTGTTCATAGCGTCTTTATGTTCGTCCAAGAGCACGTTGCCATTGGTATCGTAAAGGGAAATTGAAAAAGGATTCTTTCCTATTTTTAATTCTATTTTCTCTGTGGAAAGCGCTAGTTCTTGGTGGTTTTCTTTTTTATTGTATGCTACTTTAGGCCAATCATATTTTACTACCATCCATGGTTCGTTCGCCTCAAATTCACCGTTCCAAGAGGTTCGTATACGTACGGCATCAGCAGTAATGAATTCAATTTTTACAACGCCCTGGGTGGTCTTTATCGTAATTTCATTGTTAGTTTCTGAATGTACATTTTCAAAATTCCCTAAAAAGGTTTGTGCATTGGCGTAAAAACCAATTAGCATGGTGCATACAAAAAAGGATAAGCGCAAAAAGTTCATAGTCATAGATTACAATATCATGGGGTAAGTTACAGGATGAGCGTTATGATTGTATCCTGTACTATGCTGTGAGTACTTTCATTTTGTATTTTCAGCATAGCACAGGATGGTCTTGTGTGCCAATGATATTATTTTAGAGGTTATGATATTCACTCTTAAAAAAATCAGGCATTTAGTTTTGTCCGGCTGCTTATTTGTAGGCTGTTCTACGGCAATGTCCTATGCGCAATTTCAACAGGACAAACCTTTAAAAAAAGGAGCTGATGCTGCCCTTATTGGTAGCGGTAATGTACACCGGGAATTAATGCGAAAAAATACCGCAAAACCCTGGACACGCTGGTGGTGGATGGGGAGTGCCGTAGATAAGGAAAATATAAAAGCCACTTTAATTTCATTCTCCAAAGTAGGTTTGGGGGGCGTAGAAATCACCCCTATTTATGGGGTAGAAGGCGAAGATGACAAAACGGTTTCGTTCTTATCTGAGGAGTGGTTGTCTTTGTTGGACTTTACAATCAACACGGCGGATAGTCTAGGCATGCAGGTAGATATGAATCTGGGAACGGGTTGGCCTTATGGCGGCCCACAAATAGATTTGGAGCATGCAGCAACACGATTAGTTGTAGATAGTGTTCGGCTAAAAAAAGGACAGCGTTTTACAGGTGTGTTAACACCTAAAAATGCTAAAGATACCCTTGGTGCTAAAGTTATTGCAGTTATGGCTTTTGGCGATGATGGACATGTGGTTGATTTAACGCCCAAACTTCAGGATAACAGTTTAAAATGGAAGGCAAAAAAAGCCGATTATACATTGTATACAGTTTATACGGGTAAAACCGGACAAAAGGTAAAACGTGCTGCACCGGGTGGAGAAGGCTATACGGTAGATCATTATAGTAATGATGCGTTTGAGCAATATGTAACCAGATTCAACGCGGCATTAAAAAATAATGGCCAAGGTTTACGGGCAATTTTTAATGATAGCTATGAGGTGTATGGAACGGATTTTACCCTGGATTTTTTTGAGCAATTTGAGCGATTGAGAGGATATGACCTAAAGCCTCATCTACAAGAATTAATGGCTACTTCTAATCATGAATTGGCGAATAGGGTTAAAAGTGATTATCGAGAAACCTTATCCGATTTATTGTTGACCGAGTTTGATGTGCCATGGACAGAATGGGCAAACCAAAAGGGGTATTCCTCTAGATTGCAAGCACACGGTTCGCCCGGTAATCTAATCGATTTTTATGCCGCTGCCGATATTCCCGAATGTGAAACTTTTGGTTCCATGCCATATGATATTAAAGGATTTAGAAGGGAAAAAGAAGATATTAGAGAAGGGGATGCAGACCCGGTGATGCTGAAATTTTCATCGTCTGCCGCACATATTGCGGGTAAACCCTTGGTGTCATCAGAAACATTTACTTGGTTGCGCGATCATTTTAAAACGGCATTGTCCCAGACAAAACCAGAGGCTGAAGATTTGTTGCTGAACGGTGTTAACCATATTTTTCTTCACGGTTCTACCTACTCCCCCAAAAGAGCTGCATGGCCAGGGTGGAAATTCTATGCATCCGTTAATTTTAATGAGAACAATACCATTTGGGAAGATGCCCCGGCCTTATTCTCCTATATTGAAAATTGCCAAAAACTATTACAATCTGGCAAGCCGGACAATGAGGTTTTACTCTATTGGCCTATTCATGATGTTTGGGACGATTATTTAAAGGGGCAGCGTTTCTTTCAGTTTAAAATACATTCCTTGGATGAATGGTTGCATGGCACCAAATTCTATGGCTTGGCAACAACATTGGCCCAGCAGGGTTATGCAACCGATTTTATTTCGGACCGATTTGTTGCCGGTTTAACCTATGTTAACGGGGCAATACAGACCCAAGGGGTTAGTTACAAAAGTTTGGTAGTTCCAGATGCGGATAAAATGCCTTTAGCCACGTTTAAAAAGCTGTTGGCACTTAAGAAACAGGGTGCGCAAATTATTTTTCAAGGCCTTCCGGAATCGGTACCCGGTTTTGCAAATTATAAGGAGAAGAATAAACTTTTAAACGAATTGATTGCTGATAATTCAACACATTTGGCGACTACTAATTCCATTGGCGAATCCTTGCGTAATGCTGGACTATACCCGGAAACAATAGTAGAAACCGGACTCAAATACATCCGTAGAGCTATCAATGGTGAAAAATTATATTATCTGGTGAACCATACGGGTAAGGCCATACACGGAACTTTTCCTATTCAGACCAAAGCCGAAAATGTAATTCTTTATGACCCCTTAAATGAAAAAGAAGGGGTAGGGGAAAGTGAAATAAAGAATGGAACAACCCTGGTGAAATTACATATTCCATCTGGTGGCTCCTTAATTCTAAAAACCGCTAAAACCACTACTTTAAAAGAATGGGATTATCTAGAAGAATTGGATACTGCATATGTTTTAAATGATGAATGGAAGATTGATTTTATTAAAGGCGGTCCTTCATTGCCAGCATCAGCAACTTTAAATGAGCTGAGTTCATGGACGGAATTAGGGGAGGATGCTTCTTATTTTTCAGGAACGGCACGTTATGAAACTACGTTTGAAAATCCTGATACTACTATAGAAAATTGGAAGTTACGCTTTAACGAAGTTCGAGAAAGTGCTAAAATTTGGCTGAATGACATCTATGTAGGTACGCTTTGGGCAAATCCTTTTGAAATTGAATTATCAACGTTAAAACCGGGTAAAAATACCTTGCGGATAGAAGTAACCAATTTACCCGCTAACAGAATAAGAGCCAAAGAACTACGGGGAGAGGAATGGAAAATTTTTAAGGAAATAAATATGGTCAATAAAGATTATAAAAAGTTCGATGCCACTAGTTGGAGTCCCACCCCATCTGGATTAATAGGCGATGTTTCCTTAATACCCTTAATCAACAACTAACACAAAATCCATGAAGCGTAATACAGCAATATTTATACTGGGAATATTTTTATTTCAGTTCACATTAACTGCCCAAGAAATTAATAGGGATTCGGTTTTAAAGCACATGCAATTGGCCAATAGTTATTTTATGCAAAAATGGCAAGATGTGGGCAAAACCATAATCACCAATAAGGAGCGCCCCAGTAATATTTGGACCCGTGGGGTGTATTATGAAGGGTTAATGGCTTTGCATGAAATTTATCCTAAAGAGGAGTATTACAACTATGCCTATGACTGGGCAGAGTTTCACGAATGGAATTTTAGATATGGTACCGCTAACAGAAATGCCGATGACTATTGTGCGGCACAAACCTATATTGACCTTTATAACTTAGAGCCGGACCCTAAAAAATTAAAGAACACCAAGGCAACTATGAACATGTTGCTGAACACCCCTCAATTAGATGATTGGTCTTGGATAGATGCCATACAGATGGGGATGCCCGTTTTTGCAAAACTCGGCGTATTGGAAAATGACGACCGCTATTTTGAGAAAATGTATGAAATGTACATGTTTACGAGAAATAAACATGGGGATAATGGTTTGTATAACCCTAAAGACGGACTCTGGTGGCGCGATGCCGATTTTGACCCACCCTATAAAGAGCCAAACGGGGAAGATTGTTACTGGAGCCGTGGTAACGGTTGGGTAATTGGTGCATTGGCAAAAGTATTGTCTATTATTCCAGAAGATGCGCCGCACCGCCAGCAATATGTAGATGATCTTGTAGCCATGTCAGAAGCTTTGGTGCCTATACAACGTACAGATGGTTTTTGGAACGTGAGTTTGCATGACCCAAAACATTTTGGTGGTAAAGAACTATCGGGGACAGCGTTGTTCGTCTATGCCATGGCATATGGGGTGAATAATGGAATTTTAAATAAGGATACATACCGTCCCGTAATAGAAAAAGGATGGAATGCCATGATAAAAGAAGGATTGCATGAAAACGGATTTTTAGGCTTTGTACAATCTACGGGAAAGGAACCAAAAGACGGTCAACCACTTTCCTATACCAAAATACCCGATTTTGAGGATTACGGATTGGGGTGTTTTCTGCTCGCTGGCAGTGAAGTCTATAAAATGAAGTAAATTCAGCTATTAAACCAACCAAACATGAATTTTAAAAGTTTTTTACTAGTGCTATGTTGTACCACTTTTGCAGTTGCACAGCACGAAGAAATTGACCTTTGGCCAAACGGGGTTCCGGGGAGCATTCAAAACAACGATTATAAAGAATCATATACTTATGATGCGTTAGATAGGGTAAGGGGTGTTGCCAAAGTGTCTAAACCCACCCTTACACCATTTTTGGCAGATTCTTCTATCGCCAATGGTACCGCGGTAATTATTTGTCCAGGTGGTGGGTATTCGCATCTGGCCATTAATAAGGAAGGGTATAAGGTTGCCAAATGGTTGAATACGCTCGGTATTTCTGCTTTTGTACTTAAATATAGAATGCCTACGGATGAAACCATGACCAACAAAACTGTGGGCCCGCTTCAAGATGCTCAAGAGGCAATACGTATGGTACGTAAAAATGCTAAACAATATCAAATAGATACCAATAAAGTAGGTGTTTTAGGTTTTTCTGCTGGGGGGCATTTTGCAAGTACGCTATCCACCCATTTTAATGATAAAGTTTATGAGCACGATGCATCAATCAGTGCAAGACCGGATTTTTCGGTATTGGTATATCCGGTAATTTCAATGAAAGATGGTGTTACACATGCGGGTTCTAAGCGAAATTTATTGGGAGAACATCCATCCGAAGAACGTATCAATCACTATTCAAATGCGCTACGGGTTAACAATACCACACCACCAACTTTTTTAGTGCATGCTACGGATGATACGGTGGTACCCGTTGAAAATAGTTTGGAATATTATAATGCCCTAAAGCAGTTTAATGTGCCTGCAGAAATGCATGTTTATGAAAATGGCGGACATGGTTTTGGACTTGGGGTTTCCGGTACCAATGCCAACTGGCCAACCAGTTTAGTACAGTGGTTTTTAGCCCATGATTTAGTAAAGAAAGATGAGGTATACCTCTTTTCTTATTTTGTGGGTAATGGGGAAGACGGCTTACATTTTGCTTATAGTGAAGATGGGTACTCTTGGGAAAGTTTACGAAATGGCGATTCATACCTAACCCCGCAAGTAGGTAAGGATAAATTAATGCGTGATCCATGTATAATTAAAGGGGGCGATGGCAAATACCATATGGTCTGGACCGTTAGTTGGACGGATAAAGGTATTGGTTATGCCACTTCGGATGATTTGGTAAACTGGTCTACGCAACAGTTTATTCCCGTAATGGAAAAACTGAATGGTACCCGTAATACTTGGGCGCCAGAGATTACCTATGATGATGCTACCGGGGTATATATGATTTATTGGGCAAGTACTATTGAAGGTAAGTATCCAGAAACCAAGAGCAACAAGGAAAACGGATACAACCACCGTATGTACTATACCACTACCAAAGATTTTAAAACCTTTACGGAAACCAAAGTGCTTTATGAGCCTGGTTTCAATGTCATAGATTCATCTATCTACAAATGGGAAGATAAATTTATTATGTTCTTAAAAGATGAAACGATAGAACCCGAGCAGAAAAATATTAAAATGGCTTTTAGCGATTCTTTAGAAGGGCCTTATTCACAAGCAGGAAAACCTATTACTGGAGATTATTGGGCAGAAGGACCAACGGCAATTTATATAGATGGTAAATGGATTGTCTATTTTGATAAATACAAAAACCATGCGTATGGGGCGGTAGCCTCAAGTGACCTAAAGAACTGGGAAGATATTTCTGATCAAGTTTCTTTTCCCGAAGGGTTGCGCCATGGTACGGTGATAAAGGTACCTAGGGAACTTTTATCGGCCTTAAGGAATTAAATTATCAGCTCAACAACTCAACAACAAACTAACTTTACTCAACATGTTACGAACCAAACTAAAAATTCTTCGAAAACAACAACTGCATCTTATCGTTGGTTTTTTTACGGTTTGCGTAGCTTATTCGCAAACCAAAATACATCAATTAGAGGTTGAATACTTAAAAACCCCTTTGGGCATAGATGTAGATACACCAAGATTTAGTTGGCAAATGAAAACCGATGTCAACCAATATGGGCAGTTGGAACATGCGTATCAAATTAAAGTGAGTACCGCATCCGGTGCATTGGTTTGGGATAGTGGAAAAGTGGAGAGTGCTATTTCTTTGGGGATTTCTTATGCTGGGGAAACATTACAACCTAGAACAACATACCACTGGGAGTTGACCGTGTGGGACCAAGACAATAAAGCATCACAAAATTCTTCTTGGTTTGAAACCGGATTGATGGACGATAACCCTAATACCGAACTGTGGAACGGTGCGCAATGGATCGGTGGGGGAGACAATGATATGGTGTTGTATTCCCACTATTTATCCGTTTATAAATTTGATTATACCGTACAGCTCGATGAGAAATCCAAGAGTACAAAGGCGGCTTTTATCTTTGGTGCAAACGATGCCCGTTTATTGGATAAAAATAAAAACATACAAGGGGTCAATGCAGCCAAAGATGATACTCATATAAGTTTTGAATTGGATATTAGCGCTGTAGATGGTACCGATGAGGGGGTGGCCAAATTTAATGTTTATCGAAAAGGATATGCAAATGAAGATGACGTAACTATTCCTTTTAGGTCCTACGATATTCCCCTTAATAAGATAAACGAAAAGAACAAATATGATGCGCATACCTTTTATACCCAATGTAATTTTGGACTTTTCAAAGTATACTTAGGTGGTGAGCAAGAGAAAGATATTATTTCTACGGATGATGTTATTTCGGCATCGCCTTTTGCACCCAAAGGATTTAATTTGAATCCTATAGGTAAGGGTAATGACTATATTACTTATCCTATGTTGGCCGATATTGGATTTGCTGCCCAACCACTTCAAAAAGCTTATTTTTCAAACATACATATTAGAAATTTACGTGCCCCGTCCAATGCGTTATTGATTGAGAATATACAATCAGATATAGCGTATGATGGTATTTTTTCTGAAACCATACATCAAAATGAAAAATTAAAAATTACGGATAATGCCTTTGAGCTTCAAGGGGGTGAACATGGTGCCAAAATAATCGTGGATCCCAGTCAAAATGCCGCCCCTATGTTGCGAACGGAATTTAATGCTGAAAACCAAGAAATTGCCAAGGCTAGATTGTATGTTACGGCACGCGGTATTTATGAAATGTACCTAAATGGTGAACGTATTGGCGAAGATTATTTTAACCCCGGTCTCACCCAGTATAATAAAACCCATATGTACCAAACCTATGATGTAACCAATTTGGTACAATCTGGTGAGAATGCTATAGGCGGTTGGCTAAGTGAAGGTTGGTGGAGTGGTAATATCACCTATCAAGGTGATTTTTGGAACTTTTTTGGCGATCGGCAGTCGTTACGGGCACAACTGATCATCACTTATGAGGATGGTTCTGAACAAGCGATTACAACCAATGATACCGATTGGAAATTATTTACGGATGGTCCTATTAGATATGGCAGTTTTTTCCAAGGGGAGGTTTATGATGCTACCAAGGAAAGGCATATTAGAAATTGGTCAACTGTAGGGTATAACGACAGTAATTGGAAAAAGGCTAAAGAGGTACCCCTAGAGGGGAATATATACCCCGGGGAAGAATTGGATTTTTCAGATTATAGATTAAGAGCTCAAATAGGGGAAAACCCAAGTATCGTAAAAACGTTGACAGCCATACAAGTTGATGAGGTACGGCCTGGAGTATTTGTATACGATATGGGTCAAAATATGGTAGGATTTCCCAAAATTACATTGCCCAATGGCGTAAAAGGTGATACGGTAACGCTTCGTTATGCAGAAATGAAATACCCTGATTTAACGGAATATGGCGATGAGGTAGGCATGGTAATGATGGAAAATATCAGGGCCGCGTTAACCCATGACACCTATATTAGAAGGGGCGGTACAGAAACTATTCAGCCAAGATTTACTTTTCATGGATACCGTTATGTAGAAATTACAGGAATTGAAAAAGCTTTGCCTTTGGAAGCGGTTAAAGGACTGGTGGTGAGTTCCATTAAAGAAATCACCTCAAACTACGAGTCCTCTAATGCTTTGGTAAATAAATTATGGGAAAATATTACATGGTCCTTACGAGGTAATTTCTTGTCCATACCTACGGACACCCCTGCGCGTAACGAGCGTATGGGTTGGAGTGGGGATATAAGTGTCTTTTCAGAAGCAGCCACTTATTTAGCGGATATAGGTCCGTTTTTAGACCGTCATTTATTGGCCATGAGAGATGTGCAACGAGAAGATGGTCGTTTTACGGATGTAGCACCCCTTGGCGGCGGATTTGGTGGAACCCTTTGGGGAAGTGCCGGTATCATTGTACCATGGGAAGTGTACCAACAGTATGGAGACCTTGAGCTGTTGCGTACCCATTATGATGCCATGAAAGCGTATGTGGAATTTTTAAATAGTAAAATTGATCCGGAAACCGGACTGCTAATGGAAGGTCCTTTAGGGGATTGGTTAAGCCCGGAAGGATATAAGAATGAGGATACCATGTTATGGGCGGCGTATCATTTGCGAGATTTGGAAATTCTTGCGGAAACGGCACAACTTCTTGGAAAAACAAATGATGTAAAGATATTTAAAGAACAATTTGAAAAGAGAAAGAAGTTTTTAAACGATACTTACGTAGATGCTACAACGGGAAAGACACTTCATTTAGGAAATCAAAGTACCAGATTTGGCTCACCTTTACCATTAGAACGTATAAAAAAAGCTGGGGATTTCGTAGATACACAGGCTTCGTATGCTATTCCGCTTAATTTTAATCTTTTTACCAAAGAAAATAAAAATAGGGCGGTGGCTAATTTAACGGCCGCAATTAAAAGGTCCAACGAGGATGAACAGGGCATTGCACGCCCACCATATTCATTAATGACGGGTTTTATTGGTACGGCATCTATTAATCATGCTCTTTCAGAAAATGGCCAGGATGAGGTTGCCTATAGGTTACTTCAACAAACTACGTACCCTTCATGGCTGTACCCTGTAGTCAACGGAGCTACCACAATTTGGGAACGGTTAAATTCCTATACCGTAGAAAATGGATTTGGCGGCAACAATAGTATGAACTCATTTAACCATTATTCTTTTGGTGCTGTTTCTGCTTGGTTGTACAATTACTCCTTAGGTATTCAAAGAGATGTAACCGCTCCTGGTTTTAAACATTTTATATTGCAACCTACCCCAGACCCTACTAAGGAAATGACCTTTGCCAAAGGGTATTATGATAGTATGTATGGCCGTATAGAAAGTGAGTGGAAATGGGTTGAGGATGGTTGGTTATATTCGGTAACCGTACCGGCAAATACTACGGCAACCTTGCATTTAGGTACTGATGATTCAAGAAAAATTACCTTAAACAATAAGAAGATAAAAAAAGCGAAAGGAGTAACCCTTAAAGGTCAAAAGGACAAGACCGTGCTATTAGAGCTCCTTTCCGGAAGGTATCAATTTATGATAACCGACTAATCTATTAAGTTCTTGCGTACCGTTTCTGGTTTAAGATTTGCTTTGATACTAAGCGATACGCCCACTTAATTTTTCCATAAGTTGCATAACGGTTACTCCATCTTCCACCGGACATGGATTTCCTGACCGGCCTAAAAAATAATCAACCGTAGCTTTGATCATAGGCTCTTGAATATGCTTGGGATTATCAAAAGCGAAGGTTTCCATTCCTTTTTTTGTCGTTACGGAAACGCGGTCACCAAAAAAGGAAAATTTAATAGTCCCTTCTGTTCCGTAAATAATGCATTCGTCTTTTTTACTGGTATCGGCCACATTAAAATTCCATACGCCTCTAAATTGAATACCATTTTTAAAGGACATTATTCCGTTAACGACTTCTTCTACATTTTCTATTTGTTTAGCAGGCTTTACAAACCCTCTTACGGCATCTACAGGTCCAAAATAATGAATCATTAAATCTATTTGATGTGGTGCCAAATCATAAAAATACCCTCCACCGGAAATCTTAGGGTTTAATCGCCAATTTTCTTCAGAATCTGCGACAAGATTTGTTTTTTTGGGTTGCAAAATCTGAATATCCACATGGGTAATTTCTCCCATTACACCTTTATCCAACAATTCCTTTACCTTTAAAAAGGCAGGTAGCTTTCTACGATAATGGGCTACCGTTAGTTTTCCAGTACTATTCGCCGTTGTGGTTTGTATTTGTTGTGCCTCAATGGCATTCAGCGCCATAGGCTTTTCCAAATACACGTGTTTGCCGGCCTCTAAAGCTTTTATGGCATATGCTAAATGGGTAGAAGGTGGGGTGGCAATATAGACCGCGTTAATTTGGTCATTGGTTAACAGGTCTTGCGCATTGCTACTGTAATTGGGAACCTTATGCCTTTGGGCAAAATCTTTTGCCTTGGCTTCATTACGGCGCATAACAGCCATTAAGGTAGAATTTTCTATACGTTGAAAAGCAGGGCCGCTTTTTAGTTCCGCCACGTCTCCGCAGCCAATTATTCCCCAATTAATAGACTTCATAAACAAGTGATTATAACTTTCTTAAAACTACAAAATAACCTTGAGTTACTATTTATGCCAATAGGATTCTTAAAATTGAACCTGTTAAATTATTTTTGGTCAAAATTTAAGATCAATGGCTTCAGGTTTTTTCGCAATTTTAGATGATGTAGCAGCTTTGCTGGATGATGTAGCAACCATGAGTAAGGTAGCTACCAAAAAAACAGCTGGTATTTTAGGGGATGATTTGGCGGTGAACGCAGAAAAGGCATCAGGTTTTGTGTCCAGCAGGGAGATTCCTGTGCTATGGGCCATTACCAAAGGTTCCCTGCTAAATAAAATTATCATCTTGCCCATAGCATTTTTATTAAGTGCCTTTTTACCATGGGCCGTAACCGTAATATTGATTCTTGGTGGAATTTACCTGGCTTTTGAAGGAGCCGAAAAAATCTATGAATTTTTTGTTCCGCATGAACATAAAGCTAGTCCTATGGATACCAAGGCTATGGGGAAAGCGGAGATTTTGGCTATGGAAAAAAAGAAAATAAAATCTGCCATTGTAACAGACTTTATACTTTCTGTAGAGATTGTCATCATTGCTTTGGGTACAGTGATCCAGGAACCCTTGGTTACCCAAATCGTAGTGGTGTCCATAGTGGCTTTATTGGCTACGGTTGGTGTTTATGGTATAGTTGCTTTAATCGTTAGAATGGATGAGTTTGGAACCCGGTTAATCAATTTAAATAAAGAAAATAATAGTATATCGGATAAAATTGGTCGTTTTTTCGTTAGCGCATTGCCCAAAGTAATTAAGGCCTTATCCGTTATAGGTACCATAGCCCTTTTATTGGTATCCGGTGGTATTTTTGTGCACAATATAGATTTCTTCCATCACTTATTACCAAATCTACCGGGTATATTGGTCGAGTTTGGGGTTGGATTACTTATAGGGTTCTTGTCCCTCTTTATCTTTAAAGGTGTTAAAACAATGTTTGTGAAAAAATAGAGGAAGGTTAAAAATTCTTTACCAGAGGCTAAATTAAATCTCTTACTAATCTATGGAACAAATGAGCTTGCTTTATCTACGTGAAGTGGTACGTAGGTTTGTATAATATATGGAGTAATCTTCCGTAAAGTTTCACCTGTTACGGGATGTAGGCCTGGAGCCGTAAAATATTCTATCTCGCCATTTTTTCTTTTTGAGTACCAGATTAAGGGCTTGTCGCTTTCATTAAAAAAGTTGTAGGACTGAGAAACCTTTACTTTTTTAAAGCTGGTAAGTTTTCTATTATCCAAAGGAACTATAGGTGTTCCGTAAGTTGAAAGTGGGCCACTATCACATGTTACGGTAATGTAGAGAGAATCTGCCCATGTCATACAAGATGTATCTACAGTTTTTATATGGCCTTTGTTCGGTTTCCAATTTTGATACCCTAGAACTAAAATAATCATCCCAAACGCTATACTTATGGTTATGATAAGCCTTTTTTTATTGCGCACGGGTGCTTTATGCTCCATGGGCGTAGTGGAAGCGTTTTGCGCATAGTCCTTAAAATTTTCATACCCTAGATACTTACAAAAGAGATCAATGCTATCGGCATTTGGTTTTCCATATTTTGTCTTTTTGTTCAAGTACCTGTCATAAGCCCTTTCAAGTGTTCTGGAACTTAAGTCGGTTTCATTGCTTATATGGTTCGATAAAGCAAATTTTGAATGTTTTGGATGTTCGTTTTTAGCTTTTCTGAACACCTCAAATACAATTTCCCCAATTATTTTTTCATTCATTGCTCTGGTACTAAATGATTTAAAATAGATTTTTTTTAAGATTAAACCTAGGAAACCCCTGGTTTTATTGGTGTCGATACTATGTCGAAAACAAGTCGGTGCTTTGTCTGCTATTGAACGTTTGTCTTCCCTTTACTTTGTTTTCAAGAATGATGGCCGCTATGCATTGCTAACATAGCATTTCTAGAACGTCATTCTTACGGATATCCGTAATGCGATCATCATTCGGTCAAATTGGAAAGTAACTGAGTCCGATCGCGTTTGATTTCCACTTTCCAAAAAAAACAGGAGTACTCCATTACCCCTTAGGATTGGTAATTGGGAAAACCCCAAACGGCCATTCCTATGTCAAATTTTAAAGTAAAAATCATGAAAAAAACAAGCATAGCCTTTATGGTCATAATATTTGGTTCGTTAATCTATTCATGTTCAACAGATTCTGTAGCAGAAATAGATGGGTTATACCCTATTCATTCTACGGAAGGTGATGATGGTGATCCACCACCACCGCCACCTCCACCACCAGATCCGGGTGACGAATAATCATTATATATTCATTAAATTGGGCCATACTTTATTATGGCCTAATTTTTAGTTTTAATACACTGCTTTTGAAGAGATTTTTGCTATTGACATTATTCGCTTTTTGGTCTTGTGCGCCCACCGTAGAAGAAGATTTTTCCAGAAACACACAGCAAAATGAGGCGCAAAAGCACTATAAGGCATCCTTGAATAAAGAACTTACCCTATCTGAACAAAAACAACAGATAAATAGGGCATTTACTTTGGTTCAAGTAGGAAAAGATAGGTTGTATACTAAAATATTGTACCAAAAGAATAGACTTCATCTTGTGTCGCAAGAGATTGATAGTCTTTTTTATTACCACCAAGTGCTCGTTGCACATGCCTCCAAGAAAGAAGATTATGCCACCTTGGGTTCCCAATATTATCTCATGGCCTATTATTATCATCAAACAGACCATTTAAAGGATAGTGCCTTTGTTAATTATAACCGTTCTAAAAGTTATTATCAAAAGGTCAATGATAGTATTTGGGTGGGTAAAAATCTTTTGAATATGGGGGTCATTCAAAAGAATAAAAATGATTTTTTCGGAAGTAAGGAAACCTTGACCGAAGCTATTGAATATTTACAGACTACAACAGATACCAATACACTTGCCGGATGTTATAATCTACTGGCCACCAATCATAGGAAATTGCTCAATTACAATGACGCCATTAAGTACTATGAAAAGGCCATTAAGTTCAGTAGCGCGGCAAAGGACAAACTCATTTTTAAGAACAACAAGGCAGTGGTGTATACTGATGCCAAAAATTTCAAAGAATCGGTTTCCATACTAAGCACATTGGCAAAAGATAGTGTGCTGGAAAAAAATAAGGAAGAATATGCAAGGGTGTTGGATAACCTGGCGTACGCAAAGTGGCGCATGGGGAGTTTGGTAAGCGTACAGGATTTTCTTGATCCCTTACAGATACGGTCTCAAATAAATGATGATAGGGGTAAAATTGCCAGTTTTACTCATTTGGGTGAATACTATAGTGCCATCAATCAAAATAAAGCAAGGTTTTTTTTTGATTCCGTTATCCAATTATCCAAAAAAATAAGAATGCCACGCGCAGAAAAGGAAGCCCTGACTTATGTAATGGATTTGTCTCCAAATGATATGGAGGTACGTAACCGCTATATTTTTTTACAGGATAGTTTGTATGAGCAGGAATTACAGGTGAAAACACAATTTGCAAAATTTAAATATGACGATAGGGTTACCCAGGCAAGTAATTTAAGATTGGAAAAAGAAAATGCGGAACAGCGACTAAAAGTGGCTCAAAAGGAAAAGCAGCAAATAGTTTTACTTTCCGTTGGTGGTATTATTTTACTGTTGGCCGCTTTTGGGATCTATTATCTTGGGCACCGCTCCAGAAAATTGGTGCAGGAAAACAAAACCGCCAGATTAGAGGCTACATATGCAACGGAGGCAGAGCTGTCCAAAAAACTGCATGACGAATTTGGGGGTAAACTCAATCATGCTATGTTATTGTTACAGGATGCCAATAATCAAGATGAGGTTATGAACATTGTAGACGCTCTTTACAATCAAAGTAGAGATATATCTAGAGAAATAAATGATGTGGATACCGGTTTACGTTTTAAGGATGTATTATTTGGAATGATGGGCAATTATTGCAAGAATACTAAATTGATCGTAACAGGAAGTAATGAGGTAGAATGGTCTAAAATCTCCACCTTGTCAAAGAAAACACTATATAAAGTTTTACAGGAACTTATGATCAATATGCACAAACATAGTCAGGCGACATTGGTTTCCGTATCATTTGAACAAAAGGACAAAACATTACAAATAGACTATGTAGACAATGGTGTGGGAGCTCCAAAAGAAGCCCTTCACGTAAAAAATGGACTGTGGAATACAGAAAAGCGTATTCATGCCATTGATGGAACTATTATTTTTGATTCTAAAGAAGGAAGTGGTTTTGAAGCACGACTAGTTTTACCGAATTAAAAAAATATTCCTATGATGTTCAATAAGATATTGATTGCCGAAGATTTTCAAGATACCAATAAAGGTATTGTCAACGCATTGCAATCTAGGTTGGAAGTAGAAAATATTCAAGAGGAACTGTATTGTGATAAGGCGTATAACAGATTTAAAATGGCCTATGATAGCAAAGTACCTTTTAAGCTGTTGATAACCGATTTGACCTTCAAGGAAAGTCATGTGGAACGGAGATTAACCTCGGGGATGGATTTAATTGAAGCGATAAAGGCTGTAGATGTCAATATCAAAATCATCGTAAATTCCATGATCGATAGCCCTTCTGAAATTAACCGCTTGTTCAAGGATTTTAAAATTAATGGTTATGTCTGCAAGGGGCGTAATAGTTTAAATGAATTGGTCTATGCCATACAAGAGGTGTATCAAAACAGGACCTATGTTTCTCCTCAACTCAATCTAAATACGGCCAATAATATTTTTGAAATGGATAAGTATGACCTTATGATACTTAAGGATTTGGCCAATGGTTATACCAAAAGGGAAATTTCAGAAAGATTGAAGCAGCAACAAATATCACCCAATAGCGAAAGTACTATCGATAAAAAAGTAAGTAAGCTTTTTGATGAATTTGGAGCTAAAAATACCCATCACCTAATCGCAAAATTAATTAAACAGGGGAAACTTTAGTTTAATAGAATAAACAAATCTCAATCTTTTACAGATATCTGTAAGGTATTGTATTTCAATTGATTTAGGTTTGATATGGTTCAATTAAGTTGATTATAGTTTTAAAAGATTACAACTTAAAATTCGATACCATTTCAAAATTAAATAAATGTTATGCAAGTTCAAACACAATTAAAAGCCCTTGCTGAAAAAATTGGCAAGCTTAAAAATAAGATTGATACAGAGGAATCTACTAAACATGCTTTTGTACTTCCATTTATTAATATCCTAGGTTTTGATACTTTTAATCCTACCGAGGTTGTTCCGGAATTTACTGCAGATATTGGTTTAAAAAAAGGGGAGAAAGTAGATTACGCTATTTTCCAAGATGACTTACCTATTATTATAATTGAATGTAAAAACTGGAAAGAAAAATTAAATGCCCATAACTCTCAACTTTTTAGATACTTTCATACGACTAAAACACGATTTGCGCTATTGACAAATGGTATAGATTATCAATTTTTTACTGATTTAGAAGATGCCAATAAAATGGATGAAAAACCATTTTTAGAATTTGACATAACTAAATTAAAAGAAACTACAATTCATGAAATTGCGAAGTTTCATAAGTCCAATTTTGATGTTAATAAAATTGTAGATAGTGCTAGTTCTTTAAAGTATACCAAGGAAATTAAAAAATTAATTGACCAAGAGTTAATTTCTCCTTCCCATAATTTTGTCAAGTTATTTGCTAATGAGGTCTATGCTGGTAGACTTACTGAAAAAGTAATGGGTGAATTTACGGACTTGGTAAGTAAAGCTTTTACTCAAACAATTAGCGATAAAGTAAATGATCGTCTTAATGCAGCATTAAATAAGGAAGTTGAAAATCAAAAAGAAGAATTAACTGAAGAAATTGAGGTCAGTAAAGTAGTAACTACTGAGGAGGAAATAGAAGGCTATAGAATAGTAGTTGCTATACTACGAAGGAAGCTACCTGTTAGCAGAATAGTTTTCAGGGATACTCAATCTTATTTTGGTATTCTTTTAGATGATAACAATCGAAAACCTCTTTGCAGACTTCATTTTAATGGAGGAACTAAATATTTAGGAATAATTGATGAGGATAAAAATGAAGCTAGAAAACCTCTCAATGCTTTGGAGGATATTTATCAATTCGAGCATCCTAAGAACGGTTGATTTTTATTTAAGAGAATAAGTATGCTTATTGATTAAGCAGAAGGAGATTAATTCTAATAAAAGAAAGGTGTTTTTTATTTTTATTGAGCAATCGAAAACTTCAAATATAGAGGCAGGTGATCAGAAAGTTTACGGGCTTGTTCTAAATTTTCACAGGTACGTACAAAGTCTATGACACCGCTTGCAGTTTTAACAAGATCGGTGCTGTAGAATATATTATCTATTGGGTGGTTGCGGTATTCAAAATCATTACAAAGTCTTTTTAACGTGGTTTTTTCCTTGCTTATGGCTGATTTGAACCCTAATGACTTTAAATCATTAAAAACGTGGTGAGATTCATTGACATTAAAATCTCCGGCAATAATCATTGTATTGGGGGTGTTCAAGGAAATAAATTTGGTTATGGCCGTAATCTCGGCTTCTGGGTTTTTATTATGGGGCCTGGAGTGAAAATTCAATAGGGTTAATTTCTTGCCTAGCACATAAAAATCTAACATAAAAGGTTCCCTATCCACCAAGGTTTCCAATTCTTTGATAAGTTTTCCTCGGTTCTTAATTTTAATATGTTTCGTTTTCCAGACAAAAGCATAGCGCTCCGTAGTGTTTTTCGGAATTTTTGTGGGGTTACTAATAACATAGTCCCACTGCGCCCCTTTGCGGTTTAACAGGTCTGCCAACTTTGCTACCGCTTGGGCACCACCATAACCTGAAACCACTTCTTGGAAGGCTACGATATCGGCATCTCTGACCAGTTCAGCAATTTGCTCCAACTCCTCACTATTTTTTGTCCTGCCAAAATCCTGAATGTTCCATGACACCAAGTGAAATTCTTTTTGTTGTGAAAAAGAGAGGATGGAAAAAAGTAAAAAAATAAATTGAATGGACTTATTCACGGTTTTGGTTTTGGTAATGACAAAACTATGTAAAGTACTTTTAAGAAGATTACGTATTTCTGTATTTAAAAGTAAATAAATATTTAGGTTGTAGGGGATATAATAATGTCCATAAACGAAAAAAGCTCTCAATTTCTTGAGAGCTTCTTGCGGTCTGGACGGGACTCGAACCCGCGACCCCCTGCGTGACAGGCAGGTATTCTAACCAACTGAACTACCAGACCGTGGCGTTTAGCGAGTGCAAATATATGTTGTTTATTGTATTGCGCAAACATTTTATGAAAATATTTTTCATGCTATAGAAATTTATTGCGCTCTACCAAGAAGGTGTTTAACACCGTAGAGAAATTGCTCTGGATATCTACATCCACATATTTTATCTTATACTGGGCACATTTGGCCTTTATATCAGCTATATAGCTGCTAATTTTATCGTGGTAGGCATCCTTGATATTTTCTGCGTATAGGTCTAAATGTTCACCGGTCTCAACATCTACAAAACGTTTGGGCGCATTTTCAAAATCAAAAAATAATTCATGCTTTTTATCCATTGGATGAAAAAGCACAACATCATGCTTGGTGTATTTTAAATGTCGCAAAGCTTCAAAAAGAGCAACATCGTCTTTTTCTGTCTGGAACATATCGGTAAACAAAAAGATAAGGCTTCTTCGTTTTATGTTCTCCGCTATTTGATGTAAATAGGTGTAGGTTTTGGTATCCTTTGGTGCTGCTGTAGCACTACCTATAGTATTAAGTTGGGCCAACAGCATTTGAAAATGACGTTCACTGCCTTTTTCAGGTGCATAGTAACTGTACGTATCTGCATATACACTTAAGCCTACGGCATCTCTCTGCCTTTTTAGTACGTTCATAAGTGCCGCTATGGCCAGTACACTAAATCCTATCTTATTCAGTGACCCTATTTCCAAACGGTCTACTTTAGGGTAGTACATAGAAGCGGAATTATCCAAGATCATGTGGCACCTAAGGTTGGTCTCTTCCTCATAGCGCTTTGTGTATAATTTATCGGTCTTGGCAAAAAGCTTCCAATCTATGTGTTTGGTGCTTTCACCATTGTTATAAATCTTATGCTCTGCAAATTCTGCGGAAAATCCATGAAAGGGACTCCGGTGAATGCCACTTATAAAGCCCTCTACCACTTGGTTGGCCAATAGTTCCAAGTTGGGGAACAATGAGGACTTGTTTAATTCTGATTGTATATTCACAAGAATAAAGATACTAAAGACAGTACAACTATAGCTTTGTCCTGGCAATGAAAATTTGGGTAAATAAAAAAGAGCCCACTTACATGGGCTCTTTTTTATATGTATTTATTGGGTGTAGAGCTTACAAAAGTGCATCAATTGCATCTGTGTACACTTTTTTAGGAGATACGCCTACTTGTCTGCTAACGATCTCGCCACCTTTAAAAACCAATACTGTTGGTATATTACGTACACCGTATTTTGCGGCAAACTCTTGGTTGGCATCTACATCTACCTTGCCTACAACAGCTTTTCCTTCATATTCACTACTAACTTCGTCAATAATAGGACCTACCATTCTACAAGGACCACACCATGCTGCCCAAAAATCTACTACTACTGGTTTATCGCTTTTTAAAACTACCTCGTCAAAAGTAGCATCTGTTATTTCTAATGCCATGTTATATGCTTTTATTGATTATGCAAATTTAGTCAATTATTTAACTGATTCCTTACGGATGAACAATTCGTTTTGCCTATTAAGCTATCAAGCTAATTTATTAGGCTTTTACGTTATTGATACCCTTGTTGACTTTTACATTTTTTTAAGTATAAAGCAGGTAGGGTTTAATTTTTAAGGGTTTAATTCAATTTATAATGTACCCCGCTACTGTCCAATTGATGTAATAATTCACTTGAAATCTGTACTTTCTGTTTTCGGCTTATTAAATTGACCTTAATCTTTTCTTCCATTTCATACACCACAAAATTAATAGGATGTTCCCCTTTGTGACTAAACAAGGTATCTTTCAGTTCTAAAACTTTATCTTCTTTTAAATCTGCGATATTCAGTTTAATGGTCAGTTTTCTGGCATAGGTTTCCATTACCTCTTGCAACATCATAAAACTATTGAATTGCATTCTTGGGTCCCCCTTTTTACCGGTTTCCTTGTTGGTCCACCCGTCACGTACATATAATTTTACGTAGGCAAATGAATTGATCATTAAAAAATGCCTGAACTTAAGATACTCCTCGCCAAAAATCCTAAATTCAAAAGAATCCATATAATCTTCCATGGTAAACGCCGCCCAACCTTTTCCGTTTTTAGATACTCTGTGCTGCACGTCCGTAATGACCCCAGCAAAGGTAAGTTCCCTATTTACATAGGTAGGTAAGTCGTTGGCACAGGCAATGTTGGCATTACAGAAGGCTTTGATCTCTGTTTTAAAATCGTCTAGCGGGTGACCGGATATATAAATACCCACCACCTCTTTTTCTCTTCGTAATTTTTCCATGGTACCCCATTCCTCACATGGTGGTACGGTGGGTTCAGGAATTTGTACTTCACTGGCATCGCCAAATAAACTTACTTGAGCGGAATTTTCGTTTTCCTGAAATTTTGCACCGTATTTAATGACTTTTTCCAAGAAGGTAATGCCGTCACCATCATCATGGAAATATTGTGCTCTATGTGTTGTTCCAAAAGAATCAAAACCACCTGCCACGGCTAAATTTTCAAATGCTTTTTTGTTTGCGGCACGTAAGTCTATACGTTTGGTTAGATCAAATACAGATTTGTATGGTCCGTCTTTTTCACGGTTTTTAACGATGGTTTCCACCGCGCCACGGCCCACTCCTTTTACGGCACCCATACCAAAACGTACGGCACCGGCATCATTCACCGCAAATTTGTAATAGGATTCATTAACATCCGGTCCAAGTACATCCAAGCCCATACGCTTACATTCTTCCATAAAGAACGTTACCTGCTTAATGTCGTTCATGTTGTTGCTCAATACCGCCGCCATATATTCTGCGGGGTAGTGGGCCTTGCAATATGCGGTTTGGTAGGCGATCCAAGCATAACAGGTAGAGTGCGATTTATTAAAGGCATAGGCGGCAAATGCTTCCCAGTCTTTCCAGATTTTCTCCAGTTTGTCCACCGCATGTCCTTTTGCAGAAGCCTGATCTATGAACTTGGGTTTCATTTTGTCCAGTACGTGCTTTTGCTTTTTACCCATTGCCTTACGCAAGACATCGGCTTCACCTTTGGTAAAGTCCGCCAATTTTTGCGAGAGGAGCATCACCTGCTCTTGGTATACCGTAATACCATAGGTTTCCGCTAAGTATTCTTCACAGGCATCCAGGTCATACACAATTTCTTCGGTACCGTGCTTACGGGCAATAAAGCTTGGTATGTATTCCATTGGGCCAGGACGGTACAAGGCGTTCATGGCAATTAGATCGGCAAAAACGGTAGGCTTTAACGAGCGCATGTGTTTTTGCATTCCGGGAGATTCATACTGGAATACCCCAACCGTTTCTCCCCTTTGGAAAAGCTCATAGGTCTTTTCGTCATCTAGCGGAAAATTCTCCGGGTCTAATTCTATACCATGCTTGGCTTTTACTATTTTAACGGTATCCTTGATCAAGGTGAGCGTTTTCAATCCCAAGAAATCCATTTTCAACAGTCCGGCATCTTCCACAACGGAGTTGTCAAACTGGGTACAGTACATGTCAGAATCCTTGGCAAGTGCCACGGGTACGAACTTGGTAATGTCATCTGGGGTAATGATCACCCCACAGGCATGAATTCCCGTATTACGTACGGAACCTTCAAGGATATATGCCTGGTTCAAGGTTTCGGACTCTAAACCGTCTCCTTCAGATATATTTAGAAGCTCATTAATTTTCTCTAGCTCTTCACTATTGAACTTGCTACGTAAAACTTTTTCATCGACCCCTATAATCTTTTTTAATTTGGACATATTGGGAATCAACTTGGCCATACGGTCGGCATCACCCAATGGCAGGTCAAGTGCCCTTGCCGTATCACGAATAGATGACTTGGCGGCCATAGTACCATAGGTAATGATCTGTGCTACCTGGTTGGAACCATACTTGTCAATAACATAATCCATTACACGGCTACGCCCTTCATCATCAAAATCAATATCGATATCGGGCATACTCACACGATCCGGATTTAGGAAACGCTCAAAAAGTAGGTCGTACTTTATAGGGTCCAAATTGGTAATCCATAAGCAATAGGCTACAGCGGAACCTGCAGCGGAACCACGGCCGGGACCAACGGATACGTCCATACTACGGGCCGCCCTAATAAAATCCTCTACAATCAAGAAATAACCAGGGTAGCCCGTCTTTTCTATTACCTTGAGTTCAAAATCTAGCCGCTCATCTATCTCAGGGGTAATTTCTCCATATCTTTTCTTTGCCCCTTCATAAGTAATGTGACGCAAGTACTTATTTTCACCGCGCTTACCACCGTCTAGTTTGTCCTCCTCAAACTGAAATTCCTCTGGTATATCAAAAGCGGGTAACAATACATCCCGCGCCAGGGTAAAGGTTTCTACTTTGTCTACAATTTCTTGAATATTGATGATGGCCTCAGGAATATCCTTGAACAGTTCCTTCATCTCATCAGAAGACTTAAAATAGTACTCTTGGTTGGGCAATCCGTATCTATATCCACGGCCACGACCTATTGGGGTAGCCTGTTTTTCGCCGTCTTTAACACACAATAGAATATCATGGGCATGTGCGTTTTCCTTTGCCGCATAATAGGTGTTGTTGGTAGCCACCAATTTTACATTATGCTTCTTGGAAAATTGAATGAGCACTTGGTTTACCCGGTCCTCATCTTCCTGACCATGACGCATGATCTCAATATATAAGTCGTCTCCAAAGGTCTCTTTCCACCAAATTAATGCTTCTTCCGCTTGGTTTTCACCAACGTTCAAAATCTTACTGGGAACTTCACCGTACAGGTTACCGGTCAATACAATAACATCTTCTTTGTATTGTTCAACTATTTTTTTGTCTATTCGTGGCACATAGTACTTACCGTCTACAAAAGCAATGGATGACATTTTTGCCAGGTTAAGGTATCCTTTTTTGCTTTTGGCGAGCATTACAATTTGATAACCATTATCCTTTTGTGATTTGTTGGTGTGGTCTTCGCAAACCTGAAACTCGCAACCTATAATCGGGGTAATCTCTAATTCCGGTTCAGGTAATTCGTTCAAGGGTTCTTGACCTTCTTCCAGTGTTCCGTTTTGGGTAGCTTGGTATCTTTTTAAGTTGGCCTCGTTTCTTGCAACCACTCCTTTATTATGGTTGATTACGCCGTTTACGAAATGAAAGGCCCCCATCATATTGGCATGATCGGTCATTGCTACTGCTGGCATTTTTGCCTTAGCCGTATTCGCGATCAAATCAGGAATACTGGTGGTAGACTGTAGAATGGAGAATTGGGTGTGGTTATGTAAATGAGCAAAATTGGCGGACTCCAATGTTGCCAGGTTTTCCTTGATTTCTTCTTGGGAAATGCCGCCGGTGTCTTTTTCCCAAAGGGCATCGGCTATTTTTTTTGATGCTTTTTTTAGATTGATGTGCTTAAGACCTATAAGCTGTATTTCCTGCGGATTGGCTTCGGAGAAATTCTTGAAATAATCTGGCTGTACATCTAATTGTTCAGCGGTATATTGATGTTTTCTGATTAGCTCTAAAAAACAACGGGTAGTGGCCTCAACATCGGCAGTGGCATTATGCGCTTCTCCAAAAGGTTCTCCGAATAAATATTGATGCAGTTCGGTCAAGGTTGGCAACTTGAACTTACCGCCACGACCACCGGGTATTTGACATAGTTGTGCCGTATGCTCGGTACAAGTGTCCAACACCGGAAGTTCTTGTAATGGATTCTCTACACCCAAACGGTGAAATTCCGCCCCCATAATATTTACATCAAAACCAACATTCTGCCCAACAATGAATTTTGTTTTTGCCATGGCGATGTTGAACTTCTCCAATACCTCGGAAAGGGATACGCCTTGCTGCTCGGCTAGCTCGGTAGAAATACCGTGAATTTGCTCCGCGTCATAGGGTATGTTGAATCCGTCAGGACGTACCAAATAATCTTGATGCTCAATGCAATTACCCATTTCATCATGCAACTGCCATGCTATCTGTATACAGCGGGGCCAGTTGTCGGTGTCGGTAATAGGGGCATTCCAGTTTTTTGGAAGACCGGTAGTTTCGGTATCAAAAATAAGGTACATATAGAATGTTCTGAGTGTTCAACACGGTCAGTTGATCGACCTAAAAAGTGCCTATAAAATTACGAAAAAGGAGGTGTTGCTGAAAACGGAGTTACCAAGAGTTATTAACGGGTAAAGTATTGGCCTATTTTACTCAGGAGGTTTATCTTTATAAAGCGCTGAAAATAAGTGTGTTTTATTTATTTGATTATAAGTAAAGACTAAATTTTCTAGAAGCTGTATGCGTTGTTAAAATAATTTTATGGCCAGTAGGTTAAATAACTATAGTTCATTGTTGCCAATTCGGCATTTTAAATTATATTTGCACCCGCTTTCAGATTAGCTTTGCTCACTGATGGCGAACGAGTTAAAAAACTAGAATTAATAATCAAGGGTCGGGCACCCTACAAATTAATGTGATATGCCAGTAAAAATTAGATTACAAAGACACGGTAAAAAAGGTAAACCATTCTATTGGGTAGTTGCTGCAGATGCAAGAGCTAAAAGAGATGGTAAATTCTTGGAGAAATTAGGAATCTACAACCCTAATACTAACCCTGCAACTATTGAACTTGATGTTGATAGTTCTGTAAAATGGTTACAAAACGGAGCCCAGCCAACAGATACGGCTAGAGCTATTCTTTCTTATAGAGGGGTACTTTTAAAGCATCATTTATTAGGTGGTGTTCGTAAAGGAGCATTGACAGAAGAGCAAGCAGAGGAAAAATTCAATGCTTGGGTTACTGAAAAAGAAGCTGCAATTGCCGATAAAGTTGGTGGATTGGACAAAGCTAAAGCTGAAGCTAGAGCTGCTGCATTGAAAGCGGAGAAAGAAGTAAACGATAAGCGTGCTGCTGAAGCTGCCGCTGCTGCTTTACCAGAAACACCAGAAGGTGAAAACGCTGAGGAAGAAGTAGAAGCTGTTGAAGCTGCAGGTGAGCCAGAGAAAGCTACTGAAGCTCCTGCCGAGGACGATAAAGCATAAATTATAAGAAACGATGCGCAAGGAAGATTGTTTCTACCTAGGTAATATCGTTTCAAAATATAGTTTCAAAGGGGAGGTACTGGTAAAACTAGATACCGATGATCCAGAGATATACGAAAACATGGAATCAGTATTTGTTTCTTTAGGAAACAATCTGGTTCCATTTTTTATTAAAAGATGCCGACTTCATAAATCTAACCTTCTTCGTATAGATTTTGAAGAGGTAAAATCAGAATCTGATGCAGACCGCATTATGAAATCTGGACTTTATTTACCACTTACCATGTTACCTAAACTTAACGGTAACAAATTTTATTACCATGAAGTCATCGGTTTTACCATGATGGACTCGGTTCATGGCGATATTGGAATTATACAAAGTGTCAATGATACTACGGCACAGGCTTTATTTGAGGTGGAAAAGGATGGTCTGCAATTGCTTATTCCAATTAATGATGAAATCATTACAAAGGTAGATCGCGAGAATAAAGCTATTCATGTAACGACACCAGAAGGTTTGGTGGATCTGTACCTGTCTTAAAATTAGCGCCTAATTTTAACTGCGGTTCTTTTAAGTTTTTCTGTGAGACATTATTAAACTGATAATATTCAATTAAATTTTTAAGAATTCTATCAGTATTTAGCTTCTTAGTTTTGTTATTTGTCGAAAATTAACTGTTATTAAATAGTAAAGTTTGTAAGTTCAATGAAGTTAATATAAACCTTCGCAAATGAACTTAAATCTAACAAACCAATTACTTAGGCTTGTTTCCATAGTTATTACTTGCTGCTTGTTGTCCAGCTGTGTATCGGAAACGGAAAAAACAGTTGCCTTAGCAGATGGTGCTAGTTTACATAGTGTACCAGAAAAAATAGACTTTACATTTCATGTTAAGCCAATTCTTTCAGACCGTTGTTTTATATGCCACGGCCCAGATAAAAATGCCGTAGAAGGTAATCTTTCCCTGCATTCGGCAGAAGAAGCTTATAAGGCTCTAGGTGAGTTAAAAGACCATGCTGCCATTGTGCCCGGAGATGCTTCAAAAAGTAGTTTGGTAGAACGTATTAATAGCGATGATGCAAACTTAATAATGCCGCCACCTGAATCTAACCTTGTTTTAGAAGATTTTGAAAAAGCCATTCTAGAAAAATGGATTGAACAAGGTGCCGAGTATAAAACGCATTGGGCATTTATACCGCCAACACCACAAGAAGTCCCTGAAAATAAAGAGGACCAAACTTGGGGAAACAATGAAATTGATGCTTTTGTCTTAGATAAGATGAAAGAAAAAGGCATGAGTCCCAGTGATAGGGCCAGTAGTGAAAAACTATTGCGCAGAATTACCTTTGATTTAACCGGTTTGCCGCCCACGTTGGAGCAATTGCAAAAGTTTGCTGCCGATCCGTCTGAAGAAATGTATGAGGAAGTCATAGATTCTTTACTGCTGTCTATTGATTATGCTGAAAATATGGCTGCAGAGTGGATGGATATTGCCCGTTATGCCGATACCCACGGATATCAAGATGATTTTGAGCGTACCATGTGGCCTTGGCGAGATTGGGTAATTCACGCGTTTAAGGAGAATATGCCCTATGATCAGTTCGTAACATATCAATTGGCAGGCGATTTAATGCCAAATGCCAACCTTGAACAAATATTAGCTACCGGTTTTAACAGGAATCATAAGATAACTGCGGAAGGCGGCGTGATTCCTGAAGAATACCGGGTTGAATATGTTGAAGATAGAAATACCACGTTGGGTACGGCATTTTTAGGTCTTACCTTAGAATGTGCACGCTGTCATGATCATAAATATGATCCTATAAGCCAAAAAGAACATTTCCAATTTTATAGTTTCTTTAATAATATCCCTGAAAAAGGTCTGTTGGCAAATGCTGCAGATCTGCCTGAGCCATATATAAAAGTTACTCCAAAAGAGGTTGATGATATCCTCGGATTTATCAATCTTGAAAAAAGTGAGATGAAAGAGGTGCCGGTAATGGTCATGAAAGAAATGGATAAGCCTCGTAATACCTATATTTTAGAAAGGGGTATTTATGATCAGTATGGCGAAGAGGTATATCCCGATACTCCTGAATCTATTTTACCCTTCAATGATTACCCTAAGAATAGATTAGGCTTGGCAAAATGGTTGTTTGAAGATGAACACCCATTGACGGCGAGAGTTGCGGTCAATAGATTGTGGCAACGTATGTTCGGTAGTGGTATTGTGGCTTCTTCGTTCGATTTCGGTAACCAAGGTTCTTTACCTACGCATCCGGAATTGTTAGATTATTTAGCCATTAAATATAAAAACGAAGGTTGGGATACCAGAAAAATGTTGAAGCACATTGCCATGTCAGAAGCATACCGCCAAGACACCAAGGCACCTCCGGAGAAACTAGAACAAGATCCAGAGAATAAATATTTAGCAAGAGCTTCTCGTTTACGATTATCATCTGAAGCTATTCGCGATCAAGCATTGGCATTTAGCGGATTGTTGAATAGAGAAGTTGGCGGACCCAGTGTAAAACCTTATCAGCCCGAAGGAATTTGGGAAGAAACTACAGGTGGCGGTGGCGGTAGTACCGCATCATATACATTAAGCGAAGGTGATGATGTGTATAGAAAAAGTATCTATACTTTTTGGAAACGCACCGTACCACCACCAAGTATGATGACTTTTGATAGTAGCTCTAGAGATTATTGTTCGGTTAAAAGACAAGAAACGAATACTCCGTTACAAGCTTTAGTCTTGTTGAACGATCCACAAATAGTGGAAGCTGCAAGAGTAGCTGCCGTTGGTGAAATGGAAGCGCACCCAAATGCAGAAAATGAGCAGATCAAAACATTGTTTTACAAAGCTACTTCGCGCTTACCAAATGAAACTGAAGTACAATCTTTAACCGATTACTATAGTGAAATGCTGGCAAAGGTAGAGAGTGGTGAAATTTCTACAAGTGAGTATTTAAGTATAGGTAGAAGTGAAGTGCCTGCTGATTTGAACAAGGATAAATTGGTGGCTATGACACTCACGGCGCACACCATATTGAATTTAGATGAAACTATAAATAGAGGCTGATTATGAGCGAAAAGAAAATAGTTGAGGAACGGTCACTGATATTGAATAGACGCTCTTTTTTAGGAAAAGCGGCTATGGGAGTTGGCGGAATTGGTTTGGCTTCTTTATTAGGTACCAACTTGTTTAGAAAAGGCGAAAACGGATTGTATACGGCAGATAGTGGTCCGGCAGGGGTAAAGGGAGTATTGGATTCACTGCATCATCCTTCAAAAATAAAAAGAGTAATTTATTTGTTTCAAAGTGGAGGTCCATCGCAACTGGAGCTATTTGATTATAAACCACTTTTAAATAAACGTAGAGGAGAAGATTTACCGGAATCTATAAGAAACGGGCAACGACTAACGGGTATGACTTCTGGTCAAGATAGATTTCCATTAGTAGGGTCAAATTTTGGATTTCAGCAATATGGGAAAAATGGTACACATATCAGTGACTTATTGCCGTACACAGCTAAAATTGTAGATGATATCTGTATCGTAAAATCAATGTATACAGAGGCGATTAACCATGACCCTGCGGTTACGTTCTTTCAGACAGGGTCACAGCAACCAGGTAGACCAAGTATTGGTTCGTGGTTGAGTTATGGTTTGGGTAGCGAGAATGAAAACTTGCCAGCGTTTACGGTGCTTCTTTCAAGAGGTTCTGGTAGACCTAACGGACAGCCATTGTACACACGTCTTTGGGGTAACGGATTTTTACATTCCCTACACCAAGGGGTGCAGTTTAGAGCGGCAAAAGACCCTGTGTTATACTTGAACGACCCAAAAGGAACTACCGCAGATGTAAAACGATCGATGTTGGATAAGTTGGCGGAATTGAACGATCAACACTATCAAGAATCTAACGACCCGGAAATTCAAAGTAGAATTGCGCAGTATGAAATGGCATATAGAATGCAAACTTCTGTACCAGATGTAATGGATACAGAAGGGGAACCCGATTATATTTATAAAATGTACGGGTCTGATGCTAAAATACCGGGTACGTTCGCTGCGAACTGCCTTTTGGCAAGACGTTTGGCTGAGAAAGATGTTCGCTTTATTCAATTGTACCACATGGGGTGGGATCAGCACGATAACCTTCCGGGAGCTATAGAAAAACAGGCGAAAGATGTAGATCAGGCTTCAGCTGCCCTGGTGTCAGATTTAAAGCAACGAGGGCTTTTAGAAGATACCTTGGTGGTATGGGGAGGCGAATTCGGTAGAACCAATTATTCGCAAGGTTTGCTTACCGATACCAACTACGGTAGAGATCACCACCCAAGGTGTTTTACCATGTGGATGGCAGGTGGTGGAATTAAACCTGGTATTGTGTACGGCGAAACCGATGATTTTGGATATAATATTACTAAAAATCCTGTTCATGTACATGATTTTCAGGCTACTATGTTGCATCAATTGGGAATTGACCACGAGAAATTCACCTATAAATATCAAGGTAGACGATTTAGATTAACCGATGTAGAGGGTCATGTAGTCAAAGATATTTTATCATAATGCAAAGAAGAACATTCATTAAAAATACAGCCACTGCATCTGCAGGAATACTAACGTGCTCTTCTGTTGGTGCCAATATATTGGAATATAAAGATGCCATTATTGGTCACGGTAGTCATCAATATAAGATTGATTTAAATTGGGGAGCCTTAAATCCTAATTACTACCCGGTGAACGATTGCCATGAGATGGTGCAAGATTCTAAAGGCAGAATTTTGTTGCTAACAAATCACATCAAAAATAACATCATTGTTTATGACCGTTCGGGGAATTTGTTGGAAATTTGGGGAACGGATTACCCTGGTGCACACGGACTCACATTGAACGTGGAAAATGGGGAGGATTTTTTATATATCGCCGATAATAATCGGCATGAGGTAATCAAAACTACCATTGATGGTAAAGTGGTTCAGGTGTTTTCATATCCCAAGGAATCCGGAAAATACATCGCTAAAGAACAATATATACCTACTGAAACTACTATCGCGGAGAATGGAGATGTCTATATTGCCGATGGGTACGGGGCGCAATACATTATGCGTTATAATGCCAAAGGTAAATTGTTACAGACTTTTGGTGGTAGAGGAGATGAAAATCATCTATTTAATAATGCACACGGCATTTGCATTGATACCCGCGGAGGTAAATCTCCTGAGCTTTTAATTACCGCCAGGCAGCAAAATAAGCTAAAGCGCTTTACTATGGACGGTGAATTTATAGCAAGTATAGATTTGCCAGGGGCATATATTTGTAGACCGGTAATTAAAGGCGAAAACGTTTATTTGGCAACCATTTGGTCTGGAGACGGATCAGATGGAACGGGATTCATTTCTATTTTGGATAAAAATAACAAACTGATTTCCGCACCAGGCGGATGTACTCCGGTTTATGGTGAAAAAGGCTTGGAACCCATGTATCAATCCATCAAAATATTTACGCATCCGCATGATGTTTGTGTAGACGATGACGATAATTTGTATGTTGCTCAATGGAATTCGGGTAAAACATATCCTATAAAACTTAATAGAATATGATCAAGCGTACTTTTTATTCCATATTCGCAATGCTTATGTTGTGCCAAGCATGTATTTCTCAAAATACAGAATTCGCACCCACAGAGATGTTTCAATTATCCGATCCTCGAATACAAGTTTCATCTATATTTTTTGATTCGTACACCACCCTGAATTTTGGTTTGGATATGCCTAACTCAACTATAAAATATACCTTAGATGCTAGCACGGTAAATCTTAATTCAAAGGTGTTTACCGAACCATTGAAAATTACCGAGAGTGCTATTATAAAGGCAAAAATGTTTCATCCGGATTATAAAGAAAGCGATGAAGTACAGCTCGAAGTGGTGAAAATTTCAAGAAATAGTGCTATTAAACAGATAGAGATTACTCCTGCTCCCAGTGAAAAATATTCAGGAATGGGATCTGCGGGATTAATGGATTTAAAGAAAGGGAGTGTTCAATTTGGAGGTGATAAACAATGGTTGGGGTATCAAACGGAAAAAATATCCGCATCCCTTCTGCTTAAAAAAAATAGTACCGTTCATAAAATTGTGGTGAGTGCGTTAACCAATCAATCCAATTGGATATTTGCACCAGGTAAGGTCGAGGTTTTTCATGGGGACTCTTTAATTGGGGAAATGACATATCCTAAGAGTAAAAAAGAAACATTGAACAAGGCAACATTTTTAAACGTACCGGTTAAGAAAGGGATTTACGATACCTTAAAAGTAGTAATTTATCCGCTTGAAGAAATACCGGAATGGCACCAAGGTAAAGGAACTACTCCTTGGGTTTTTATAGATGAAATAATTATACAATAGCATGATACAATTAGGAATACAGATAGGACACCTACACCCGCTTTTTGTTCACCTGCCCATAGGTATCATCATGCTTGCCTTTATTTTAGAGGTATATGGCAGGTTAAAAACAAAAGACGCTTTTAAGGAAGTTGTAGAATTTACGTTGTTGGTAGCTGGCGTAACGGCTTTGTTGTCATTGGGTACAGGTTGGTTGCTAGGTGAAGAAAGTGGCTATGATGAAGATTCGCTCTTTCTACATAGATGGATGGCAGTTGCGTTTACCGTAACAACGGTACTGCTATACTTGGTGAAACGAAGCAAAATAGAATGGGTGAGTAAAACCTATATTCCAATGTTTTTATTGGTATTGGCTCTGATTAGTCTTACAGGGCACTTTGGTGGAAACATGACCCATGGTGAAGATTACCTTTTCATGGAAGAAAAAGAAGAACTTGTCATTACGAACATACAAGAAGCCCAGGTATATGCGCAAGTAATTCAGCCCATATTGGATGACAAGTGTGTGAGTTGCCATAATGCCAATAAGGCTAAAGGCGGACTGTTAATGAGTACACCAAATGAGATTCTAAAAGGTGGTGATTCGGGTAGTTTATTCGATACAATTTCCGGTCAAGAACAAGCCTTGTTTTTAGAAAGAATACACCTGCCATTGGATAATGATGATCATATGCCGCCAAAAGGAAAGGTACAGCTTACAGATAATGAAAAGGCATTACTTGAATGGTGGATGGCGAATAAGAATTGCTTTGAATGTAAGGTAAACGAGTTGCCAAAAGAAGGTAAAATGGCGACTATTTTGACTTCTTTGGAGCAAGATACTTCTGCAATCGCACTTTTGACAAAAGACGCTGTTGAGGTGCCAAAAGAATGGTTGCAAAATGTTAAGGCTGCAGGTATATCTGTGCAAACGTTATCTAGTACAAACCACCTTTTAACGGTGAACATGGCAAGTATGAATGCTGTGACCGAGGAAACTTTGGAGATGTTGGAAGATTATGCTCCTAATGTTATTGAGATGGATTTAGGATTTAGCAATTTTAATAATGATTTGATGGCAGAATTGAAACCGTTTAAAAATCTGCTAAAACTAAAATTGCAGCATACCCAAGTTACCGATGATATTGGTAAGTACCTTGGTGATTTTGAGCTTTTGGAGTCTTTGAATTTATATGGTACTTCGGTAACCGATAAATTGTTAGATGAACTGAAGGAAAATAAAAGACTCCGCAATATTTATCTGTGGAAAACTGAAGTTACCGAGGATGGATTGGCACAATTACAACAAGATTTACCTAGCGTTACCATTCAGCAAATTGGTGCAGATGTTTTTAAAGCGACCGTTTTAGACCCGCCAACGATTATTAGTGATCGTAGTTTTTTTAGTGATAGTTTAAAAATAGCCATAGAAAGTCTATTTGAGGGAACGGAAATTTATTACACACTTGATGGCTCGGAACCTACGGAATCTTCTTTAAAATATGAAGGCGAGATTACCCTTGAGACCACAGCAAATGTAAAAGCAATAGCGATTAAAAAGGAGTGGGAGCCAAGTCATATTACCGAGCGTACATTTATCAAAAATAATATCGCATATGCAAATGTAGATTTACTGTCAATTCCTAATGAAAAATACAAGGGTCAAGAAGGTAAAACATTGATGGATCAAAAACGGGGTTCCGTTAATTTTGTTGATGGCAATTGGTTGGGTTTTGAAGGCAAACACTTAAATGCCGTTGTTGAATTAGAGAAAAAACAATCTATTTCTAAAGTTTCTATCGGTGCTTTGTCCGCTCCTGCAAGTTGGATATTTTACCCCACATCATTTGTAGTTTCTGTTTCTAACGATGGTGCTAATTATAAGGAGGTGGGTAGAAAAGATATGGGTAATGAAGAACCAAATGCTGAGGTAAAACTTACTTTTTTCGATTTGGATATAGCGCCTACCAATGCAAAATATGTGAAGCTATCCATTAAGAGTCCGTTGAAAAATCCTGATTGGCATACCGATCCAGGTGGTAAAAGCTGGATTTTTATTGATGAGGTGGTGCTTAACTAAGTTATTTGGCTAGAATTGATATAAGTAATTTAATATCCGTAAACGATTGTTATGAGTTTAAAATCATGTTACATTTTATTTTTGGTTACCGTAATCTCTCAGCATATATCTGGTCAGAAAATAAAGCCTGCTAAAAAGTACAGACCCAATGTTATTTTGATTTTTACTGACGATCAGGGTTATAATGATGTGGGTGTTTTTGGAGCAGATGATATTGATACACCCAACTTGGACCAAATGGCCGCAGACGGAGCCAAACTTACCCACTTTTATGCAGCGCAAGCAGTGTGCTCCGCTTCTAGGGCGGGAATTTTAACCGGAGCTTATTCAAACAGAATTGGTATTCATAACGCCTTTATGCCCAATAGTAAAGTAGGTCTACATCCAGATGAGACTACACTAGCAGAACTTTTAAAGGAAGAAGGATATGCTACCGCAATTTTTGGGAAGTGGCACTTGGGCGATGCTGAACAATTTATGCCGAACAACCAAGGTTTTGATGAATATTATGGTATTCCATATTCTAACGATATGTGGCCATTACATCCACAGCAAGGACCTATTTTTGATTTTGGTCCGTTGCCTTTATATGAAAATCAAAAAGTGATCGACACGCTTACCGATCAAACGAATTTAACCACGGAAATTACCGAGCGTAGTGTCGATTTCATTAACCGCAATAAAGAGAATCCGTTCTTTTTATATGTCCCGCATCCGCAACCCCATGTACCCTTATTCGTTTCGGATAAGTTTAAAGGGAAGTCTAAAAGAGGCAAATATGGAGATGTAATTATGGAGTTGGATTGGTCTGTAGGGGAAATTATCAAAGCCGTAGAAAAAAATGGTTTAACCGAGAATACCATTGTTATTTTTACTTCTGATAACGGTCCATGGTTGGCATACGGAAATCATTCTGGTAGTGCCTTTCCTTTTAGAGAGGGTAAAGGTACCGCATGGGAAGGTGGACAAAGAGAACCTTTCATCATTAAATATCCGAAAGAAATCAAAGCAGGGTCAACTATCGAAGCCCCTGTTATGGCCATTGATATTTTGCCATCAATTGCTGAGATAACCAATGCTCAGTTACCGGAAAAAGTGATAGACGGTAAAAGTGCATGGTCGCTATTTACAGGTAAAACCAATGAGAGTCCGCAAGAAGCCTATTTCTTTTATTACCGAGTCAATGAACTTTTCGGTGTTCGGTACGGGAAATGGAAATTATATTTTCCGCATAGGTATAGAACAATGAACGGCCAAAAACAAGGCAAGGATGGGTGGCCCGGTGAATACAAAATGGTAGATTTGAAAGAAATTGAGCTTTATAATCTGGAGACCGATGTGGCTGAAATGAATAATGTAGCTTCGGAACACCCAAATATTGTGTCCAAAATAAAAGAATTAGCTAACGATATGCGTAAAAGACTTGGAGATTCCTTATTGAAAATGAAAGGCTCTGAAACACGTAAAGCTGGAAAAGTAAAATGAACAAACCCTTTAAATTTAAACAGTTTACGGTGCATCAAGACCGTTGTGCCATGAAAATTGGTACAGACGGGGTATTGCTTGGGGCTTGGACCAACGTTGAGTGTCAACCAGAATCTATTTTGGATATTGGTGCAGGTACGGGACTCATTGCACTTATGTTGGCCCAACGTAGTAGCGCAGAAGTAATAGATGCCATAGAAATAGATGCAGAGGCCTATGAGCAATGTGTGGATAATTTTGAACAATCACCTTGGGGTGATCGTCTTTATTGTTACCATGCAGGATTAGATGAATTTATGGATGAGATTGATGATACCTATGATGTGATTGTCTGCAATCCTCCCTTTTATTCTGAAAATGTAAGCTCGGGCAACCTGCAACGAGATCAGGCCAGACAAAATGATTTTCTCCCTTTTGCGGAACTGTTAGAAGGTGCATCATCACTTCTTGCCAATGATGGTATATTCAGTACCATTGTTCCTTACAAAGAAGAAGAGGACTTTGTACGTTTAGCGGCTACTTTTGGGTTGTATCCACAAAGATGCTTGCACATTAAAGGAAACGAACAAGCAACCATTAAACGTAGTCTATTGGAATTTGTAACCCAACAACAACCATGTACGGTCAAGGAACTAATTATTGAAACGGAAAGACATCAATATACGGCAGATTATATACGGCTCACACAAGACTTTTATTTAAAAATGTAACTTTAAGCTTGTGTAATGTTATATTTTTTACTTTACCTTTATTGAAACATTTGTTATGAGACCCGATTTGTTTGAAGCACCCGATTATTATAACCTGGACGACCTTTTATCCCAAGAGCATTTGTTGGTACGTGATGCCGCCCGCCAATGGGTTAAGAGAGATGTATCCCCAATCATTGAAGAATATGCCCAAAAGGCAGAATTCCCTAAACAGATTATAGGTGGACTAGCAGAAATAGGAGCGTTTGGTCCTTATATACCAGAGGAGTACGGTGGGGCCGGTCTAGATCAGATTAGTTACGGACTCATTATGCAAGAAATTGAAAGGGGAGATAGTGGGGTACGCTCTACAGCTTCTGTTCAGTCATCATTGGTCATGTACCCTATTTTTACCTATGGTACCGAAGAGCAACGTAAAAAGTACCTTCCAAAATTGGCCTCAGGGGAATGGATGGGATCTTTTGGTTTAACCGAACCCAACCATGGTTCTAATCCAAGCGGTATGGAAACCAAATTCAAGGACATGGGCGATCATTACCTTTTAAATGGTGCAAAATTATGGATATCGAACTCTCCTTTTTGTGATATTGCCGTAGTATGGGCAAAGAATGAAGAAGGTCGTATACATGGATTAATTGTTGAACGTGGTATGGAAGGGTTTACTACCCCAGAAACTCATAATAAATGGTCTTTAAGAGCATCAGCTACCGGTGAACTTATTTTTGATAATGTTAAAGTGCCAAAAGAAAATCTATTACCAAATAAATCTGGATTAGGAGCGCCATTGGGATGTTTGGACTCCGCTAGATTTGGAATTTCCTGGGGAGCTATTGGTGCTGCCATGGATTGTTATGACACGGCATTGCGTTATGCCAAGGAGCGGATTCAATTTGGAAAACCTATAGCCGCCACTCAATTGCAACAAAAGAAGTTAGCCGAAATGATTACTGAAATTACAAAGGCCCAATTGTTGGCGTTTCGTTTGGGTCAATTAAAGAATGAGGGCAAGGCGACCACGGCACAAATTTCAATGGCAAAAAGGAATAATGTGGAAATGGCAATAAAAATTGCCCGTGAGGCAAGACAGGTTTTAGGAGGAATGGGTATTACGGGCGAATATAGTATTATGAGGCATATGATGAACTTGGAAAGTGTCATCACCTATGAAGGTACCCATGACATACATTTATTGATTACTGGAGCGGATATTACGGGAATGCCGGCATTTAAATAATATAACTTTTTGGTTGCATTGGCATAACTTCATTTTTTAATGCCTTCTATAATTTTCGGATGCATAAGTTGAGATGTGATTTTGTTAAGAAGTAGTTTAGAGCCGATGTTTTCATCGGCTTTTTTATACTAACTATGTTATTCTTTTAAAAACCGGGCAAACCATTTTCCGGAAGCTTTAAGGGTTCTTTTTAAAGTTTTAAAATCAATATGAATTAGACCAAATCTTGCATGATACCCCTCTGCCCATTCAAAATTATCGGTCAGGGTCCATACAAAATAACCATGTACATTTAATCCTTCTTGTTTTGCTTTGTACACTTGGGCTATATATTCTTGTAGAAAGTTTAAACGGTGTTGGTCATCTACCTCACCGTTCTTTATTTCATCCTTAAATGCCGCACCATTTTCTGTAATTATGATTTTATTTATTTGGGAATAGGCACTGAATTTTTCAACCATATGGTATATGCTTGGAGGGTATACCTCCCAATCCATTAAAGTAGTATTTACATTACGTTTACTGGCCTTTACGATCTTCGCTTTTAAATAAGGAACAAAAAAACTATGGGTTATTTTTTCACGGGTATAGTTCTGTAGCCCTATAAAATCAAAATTAAATGTACAACGTTCCATATCCCCAGGTTTTATGAAAGCCTTTAATCGTTTAAGGACAGGTACATCATTAATGGGGTAACCTAAGCCCAAGGTAGGCTCTATAAATAATCTGTTTAACAAGGCATCGGCTTTTTTGGCTGCTTTTATATCCCTTTTGTTGTTTTTATAGGCCGTTATCTGGGAACACGAAAAGGTGGTGCCAATTTTGGCATGGGGAAGTAACCTTCTTAAAATACGTCCGCCTTCTGCTTGGCAAAGTACTGCGTGATGTACTGCCGGTAAAAAATTTCTTAACCGTTTTTTACCTGGTGCATGCACCCCTAAGAAATATCCAGCCCCGGTAAAGACCATAGGCTCGTTCAAAACCATCCAATATTTTACCCTACTGCCAAAGGCCTTGGCACAAACAGTGGTAAACTCTGTAAACCAATCCAGTATTTCTCTATTGGTCCATCCGCCCTTATCTTCAAGAGCCTGGGGTAAATCCCAATGATATAGGGTAATCCACGGTTCTATTCCATGTTTTAGGCAGCAGGAAATTACATTGTTGTAAAATGAAATTCCTTTTTCATTGACCGTACCGGTTCCAGTTGGTAAAATGCGTGTCCAAGAAATGGAGAATCTAAAATTTTTGATGTTCATGGATTTCATCAATATAATATCTTCTTCATACCTATGATAAAAATCACATGCAATATCCGCTTGGTCATAATTGCGAATCGCATTTCTTTTCTTGGTGAAAGTATCCCAGATAGAGGTGCCTTTTCCATGGCTGTAACTGGCCCCTTCTATTTGAAATGCAGCAGTTGACACCCCCCAAATAAAGTCTTGACCAAAATGGGAAGCGTTCAATTCTGACTTTGCCATATTTTCGGGAATAGTAACAGGAATTTAATGTGACTTGAAAGATGTTGCCAGTAATTGGGAGACCATTTGTTCGGTAATATCTGGATAATCTACAGAAATAATATCTTCACTATCCAACCAATGCTGCATTTTGTCCAAATGCTTCTTCTTTAAGGATTTTATAACCGATACTCCTATTTTACTTAGTGCGGCCGCATTACATTGTTGTTCATATTGACCTTTCATAGGAATAACCAGTAATTTCTTTTGCAAGAACAGACTTTCTGCAGGGGTTTCAAATCCTGCGCCACAAACTATTCCTTTGCTAGAAGCCATACTTGCTACAAAATCATGGTTAGTAATGGGCCTAATATGAATGTGTTCATTAACATGTTCCTTTTTATTGTGTTTGGAGAACACCTGCCATTTTACCCCCTTGAACTTAGATAGGAATTGTATAAGTTTTTCATCGCTGTAGGAGGGTAGATATACGGTATAATGGTCATTTTGGGTAATTTTGGCTTCCCTAATATCCTTTCTTATGATGGGAGTGTAAATGTTGGGCTCGTATGATTGAAAATGCAATCCAAACTGGCGACTAGTAGGGGCGTAGTTTTGTAGGATCCATTTTCCAAAGGGGTCTTTTTTCTTGGGTTTTGGTGCCTTGGGAGACAATACCGCTGCTTGGTGACTAAAACTATAACATGGTAATTGCTTTAATTTACAAGCCCATGCCGTTACCGGTTCAAAATCGTTTATGACCAAATCATAGGATTCTACCGGAATACTCTTTATTTCTTTTTGTAATCTTAACGAGTTTGCCCTGTAATAGGTTTTCCACATATCTACCCCTCCTTTTTTGCCGAAAATAAAACTGAGACCCTTTAATTGATATGTTATGGGATAGGGCAAGGACACATCTGCCTGGATACCACTTACCAATAAATCTAAACTGATTTCTTGCTTTAGTAGGGCGGGTATTACATCTCGCGCCCTACTTAAATGGCCGTTTCCTGTACCCTGTATTGCGTATAGTACTTTCATTTAACAGACTGTGCCATACCATTTATCTTAAATTCTGTAAGCAAGCTTTCAAAAAGTTCTCCTTTTTCCAAGAGGAAGCTTTCATCCAAAGGATCATCTTTTTCATTGTTCATGCTTTCATCCTCTAAATAGGAATACAAGGTCCAGGCTCCTTTTTTATATTCCAAGGCGGTCAGATTTTCTATCCAATCACCAGAATTTAGATAGGTAACTTCACCCTTTTCCGTTTTTATATTTTTAATAACGGGTTGGTGTATATGGCCACAGACCACATAGTCATACCCATTTTCAATAGCAATGTCTGCCGCAATACGTTCAAAGTCATTTATGAATTTCACAGCAGATTTTACTCCGTTTTTTATCTTTTTGGACATAGAAATGGGGCCTTTGCCTATTTTTTTACAGATAAAATTTATGGCCCTGTTCAAGAGTATTAAAAAGTCATAGCCCTTTGCTCCCAATTTTGCTAGCCATTTACTATGCTGCATGGTTACATCAAAAACATCTCCATGGAAAACCCAGGCCTTTTTATTGTGTAAGGGCATAACCAGTTTGTTGGTTATACTTAAAGACCCCATATGGCTGCCGGAAAATTTGCGCAATAGTTCATCATGGTTGCCAGTGACATAATGTACAGGTATACCCTTGGCGACCCATTCCATGATTACCTTGACTACCTTCATGTGCGATTTTGGCCAATACCGTTTGCTAAATTGCCATATATCTACAATATCACCATTTAAAATGACCTCTTTGGGCTTAATGGATTTTAAATATTTTAATAGTTCCTTGGCGTGGCAGCCATAAGTTCCTAAATGAATATCTGACAGGACCACAATGTCTACAGGTCTTTTTTTCATACGTGTAATGCAGTTTCCCTTTTTTTGAAAAACCTGTTTTTGGAGTGAAGTAAAGTGCTTTTGAGCTTAATGTGCATAACCAGCACAACAATAGAGAACAGTACTATTTTAATAGATTTCATATACTGAAATTTATACCTGTAAAGTTTCAATATTTGAATCGATAGTGTGGTTACCTAGAACTTATGTTTTGGTTATGGCAGTGTTAAACAAAGACCTGTAGATGTAAAATTGATTAACTATTTCTTTACCAACCGTACCTTTATAGATTTACTGATCGGTGTTTTGCTGCGCGATGCAAAATGATTGTAAGGCACCAAAATATTGGTCTCAGGAAAGTATGAAGCTAAATTACCCGAAGGAATATTATATGGAATTACCTTAAATTTGTGTGCGGTCCTCACCGTTTGGTCATAGGTACTCGTAATATCCACAACATCTAATTTATTAAGCCCAACGGCTTTCATGTCATCCGGATTCATAAAAATAACCCTACGTGCATTATACACCCCGCGGTAACGATCGTCCAGTCCGTAAATGGTTGTGTTGAATTGATCATGAGAACGTATAGTCATGAGCATGTACTCATCTTTTTCCAGGTGGTGCTCGGGTAATTGGTTAATGGTTATCTGAGCCTTACCGTTTGGCAACATACTAAAATCCAGTTCGCGGACATTATTGGGTAAATAATAGCCTGCACCCTGTGATCGCTCCTTGGTATTTTCAAAACCTTTTGCAACTTGATCGATTTGCGTACGGATTAGTTCATAATCCGCTCCCAAAGCCTTCCAATCCATGGGGTGGGTATCTCCAAAATAGGCCCTACCAATATTGGCTATGATTTCGGGTTCGCTCATGACGTTTTCCGAGGCCGGTTTTAAGATTCCCTTGCTCTGTTTTACCCTGCCCATACTATTTTCTACTGTAAAATGGCGGGGTTTTCCATTTTTCATGTCCTTTTCTGACCTGCCAATAGTAGGTAGGATCAAAGCTGTTTTACCGGTTACCAGATGTGTTCTGTTCAACTTGGTGCTTATCTGTACGGTAAGGTCACAGTTTTGTATACCCTTGGCCGTGAATTCGGTATCTGATGCCGCCATTAGGAAATTACCTCCAAGACACATGAAAATTTTTACCTTACCTTCATACATGGCTTTCATGGAACCAACGACATCTAAACCTTCATGATTAGGGGGTGTAAAGCCTAAATATTTCTCAATACGTTCATTTAGTCCCTTGTCTACAAAATGTTGTATACCTACACTACGGTCACCTTGTACATTGCTATGGCCTCTTACGGGGCAGGTACCTGTATTGGGTTTGCCAATAGAACCTTTTAGCAACAATAGATTTACGAACTCCCTTATATTTTCCACGCCGTTCTTATGTTGGGTAAGTCCCATTGCCCAGCAAACGATTATTTTGGATTTATTGGCCAATAGGGCTACCGTCTTATCAATACTTTCTTTGGATACGCCAGTTTGGCCAAGGAGTTCCTTTTCGTCATATTGTGCCAGGTCGTGTAACAAAGCATCATATCCTTCGGTATATTTGGCAATAAATTTGTGGTCAAAAACTTTACCGGATACTTGGTCAAGCGCAACTAACTTTTTTAAAATAAGTTTGATCAAAGGGATGTCTTGGTTAATGTTAACGGGCAAATGAATATCTGCCATATCTTCTCCGCCACCTATCCATCCATTAATATTCTGTGGGTTCTTAAAATTGACCAACCCCGATTCCTCTAATGGATTAATACTAATTACCTTACCGCCGTTTTGCTTGCATTTCTCAAGTGCGGAGAGCATTCTAGGGTGGTTGGTACCGGGATTTTGCCCCGCAATTATTATAACTTCCGCTTCGTAAAGATCTTCCAATGTCGTTGAACCTTTACCTATGCCCAATGTTTCTCCCAAGGCTACACCGCTGCTCTCATGGCACATGTTGGAACAGTCTGGTAAGTTGATGGTTCCAAAAGCACGTGCAAACATGCCATATAGAAAAGCCGCCTCATTGCTAGAACGCCCAGAAGTATAAAATATAGCTTCGTCTGGGTTGTTCAATTTTTTAAGTTCAGATGCTATAAGTTCAAAAGCCCCGTTCCAAGAAATAGGTTCGTAATAAATACTCCCGGCCCGTAAAACCATTGGTTCTACCAAACGGCCAAATTTATTGAGCTCATAGTCAGATAGCAGCGATAATTCCTCTACAGAATTATTTTTAAAGAATTTGGCATCTACATGATTGGTAGTGGCTTCATCACCTAGTGCCTTGGCCCCGTTTTCACAATACTCTGCAACAGGGGAAGGGTGCTCTGGATCGGGCCATGCACAACTTGGACAATCAAAACCATCTTTCTGGTTCATGCTTAACAAAGACCGCATGGAGCGTAACACGCCCATTTCCTTAAATGTATGTTTAAGCGCTTCACGCACCCCTAAATAGCCTGCGGCATGGTTGACAGGTTCTTTGAGTTCTATGTCCAGAAAATCTTCAGACCCTCTAAAAGATACATTTCTTTGCGCTTTTGATTCCATGGTATAAACTTATCAATTGTACGGCTAACCTTTAGGCTCATATCTGTTAAATAGTACTTTAATCCATTTAAGGACTAGCATTTAAAGCGTGTGCTAGGTTAGTTTGGGGTTTGGATAATTGTCAGATTGATCTTCCAAGGTATTATCCAGGCAGGTAAAGTCTTTTTCCAATAGAAGATATAATGTCTCTCCATTAGACGTTGCTACAGTATGGTCATAGGTTACAATTTCATTGTTGTACCATTTTTTGCCCAAAGCACTTGGCATTTTTAGAATAATACAATTGTCCTTAAAACTGGTTTCTAGATTAGGTATCCCATCTGTCAAGACCACGCCGTATTTAAATTCTGACTTGCCAAAGTTGGTGTGATCATAGATTTCCCCGTTCTCAGATAAAGCCTTGACTTCAGACTGGGTCAATCTAAATCTTACAGAATTGCCTTTTATTCTAATCTTCATAGCTGTTATTTGAGTTCACAACAAAAATAGGCCATCTGACAACAAAATTTAAGGGGCATACATCAATTTGTTTCTATTTCTTTATGTATCTGGTAAGTTTACTATGTAATAAAAAACGAATTAAATTTTTTTCATTTTCATATAGTGTTCTCGTAAAAGAGTCCAATCCGCAAAGGTTGGACTCTTTTTAGTTTCGGTCTATACCAAAAAAAATCCCCGAAACTATTATAGCTTAGTTCCGGGGATTTTAAATTTTTAAAGAACCTTAATTCCAGATAGGAGCGGGGTATTTGCCCATATCCGATTTCTCCTTAAGACTGTTCATTGCTTTTTCCTTATCACTGGCATAGGTTACTCCAAACCAATCTCCGCCAGAAGGTATACATTTTACTTCAATCTCATTAGCCTGTAACATTTCCTGTATCATTAAAGGTATATAAAGCTCACTATTGGCAATACGGTCCTCATCTTTTAAAAACAATCTAAATTCTGATTCTATTTTATCAAAAATTGATGGTCTGCATACCCAAAAGTTCATACTTGCCTGCTCGTCACCGGTAAATTCCAGTTGAGTGTCCTCATCAATGATTTTATCCTCTGTCTGCACCAATTTTAATCGTTCTTGTACAGATTTCAAATTATCGCCGTCAACCTCACACACGCCTCTTGAAACCGACCCATGCTCTGATAAAGTGTCTTTTAAGGTATATCCTAAAAGGGCATAGGCATCAGTATTGGAACTCATAAATTCCGCAGCTTTTTTATAAGCTGCCTGACCGTAAAAATCATCGGCATTAATGACTACAAAAGGTCCGTTAATTACATTTCTTGCTGTCCAAACCGCATGTGCCGTTCCCCATGGTTTTTTACGTTCTCCCGTAAAGGTTACTCCATCAGGTAGATCTGTAAGTTCCTGTGCAAGTACATTTAATTTTATGCTTTTTGGCAACCTTGAGGAAAGGTGTTCTTCCAAAAAGGATACATTTTCTTTTTTAGTGATGACCACAATCTGATCAAAATTGTTCTGTATGGCATCAAAAATGGCGAACTCCATTAAAAATTCACCATTGGGACCTAAATCATCAAATTGTTTAAGTTTTCCATATCTACTACCACTACCGGCAGCCATTAAAAGTAATGTCATGATTTTCTGTGTTTATCATTCAAAAATAGGAAATGCCTTTAAAACGACAGGGCGAATTTAGATGTATCACCGTTAAATTTGATGATTAGTTAATATGGTTTGGCAAGTTTTTATAATTTAAGTGCTCAATTATAGAAATTAAATAATGGCATCAAGAAGAAAGTTTATTAAGAATACATCTATGGCCGGTTTAGGATTAATGGCCGTTCCCGGTTTTGCAACGCAAAGATTTAGTGCGGTAGATAAAATAAATGTTGGTTTAATAGGGGTGGGTTTAAGAGGTACCAACCACTTGGCAAATTTGCTACTGAGAAAAGATGTCAATGTAACGGCTATATGTGATATAGATAAAGACCGTATTGCCATTGCAAGAAAACATATTACGGACGCTGGGGGCAAAATGCCCAAGGTTTTTGATGCCAACGAACATGATTATAAAAATCTTTTGTCACTTAGTGATGTTGATGCCGTCATGATTGCCACACCTTGGCTTTGGCATAGACGTATGACGGTAGATGCCATGGAAGCCGGAAAATATGCAGGGGTAGAGGTTTCAGCATCAAACACTTTGGAAGAATGTTGGGATTTGGTGAATACCCATGAACGTACAGGTACCCATATGATGATTTTGGAAAATGTAAACTATAGAAGGGATATTCTCGCCGTTTTGAATATGGTGAAGCAAAATGTCTTTGGCGAATTGGTGCATTTTAGATGTGGGTATCAGCATGATTTACGCCACGTGAAATTTAATGACGGTAAAACGGCTTATGGTAAAGGGGTGGAGTTTGGTGAAAAAGGTATATCAGAATCTAAATGGCGTACTGCACATTCCGTTAAGCGCAATGCAGATGTATACCCTACCCATGGTCTTGGGCCCATTGCGGTTATGGCAGATGTAAATAGGGGCAACAGGTTTGTTTCCATGACATCACACGCTACCAAAGGCATAGGGCTACATAACTATATTGTTGAACACGGCGGGCAAGAGCACCCTAATGCTAAAATTAAATTTAAACAAGGCGATGTAATTACCTCTACCATAAATACGGCCAATGGCGAAACCATTATCATTACTCATGATTGTAATTTACCAAGACCTTATTCCCTTGGGTTTAGGGTACAAGGTGCAAATGGGTTATGGGAGGTAGATGGTGGCCGTATGTACATCAATGGTACTTCTAAACCACATACTTGGGATGATGCCCAACCTTGGCTTGCCAAATATGATCATCCGTTGTGGAAAAAATATGGGGAATATGCCTTGGATGCCGGTCACGGGGGTATGGATTTCTTTGTGCTAAACTCTTTTGTTGAATCCGCTAAACAGCAAATTGCGCCACCTTTAGATGCATACGATGCCGCTGCATGGAGTGCGGTTACCCCATTATCTGAAGTTTCTATAGCCAACAATGGCGAGCCACAGGATATCCCAGATTTTACAAGGGGATTATGGATGAACAGAAAACCATATGAATGGATGAAAGAGGCTTATTAAGGAATTTTAGCTTACTGCCGCTTCATTGACCCTATCCTCATTAGGAACCGTATTTTCTTCTTTTGCTATGGTCAACCTTGGATGGTCTTTTTTGAATTTGGGAACAACTTTACGCTCGCGGTGCATCATAAAACTCTTGGATTTAAATATGTCCGGTGCAAAGGTTATAGCCAAAATGGCCGTACCTAAACCTAGCAATATCAGTGGATTGATAAAGAATTCGCTAAAGGAGAAAATTCCAATAATCAATAATGTTGAAAAGGGCAGGGAGCAGGCTAGAATGTTCAATCCAAAATTGACATCAAATGTAGGTTCCTTTTGTTGGTCTTTTACTTCTAAGGACTGAATGGCGTTCATGTGTGCAAAAGGCCAAAAACTACATGAGCTTTGAGGAAAGACCACCAATAATAATATCATGGCCGGTGTTAATGAAGGTAGGGCATAGGCAAATAATCCGCTTAAAAAGAAAGCCAATCCGGCCCTACGCAATAACATGGAGAGTATAAGTTTAAACTCACCGGAATTTATTCTTACCGCCATTCCAATAAAAAGGAGTACCAATGGGGTCATTATGTCCTTGATACTAAGTACGGTGTTCTGTAAAAATCCGGGTAAGGCCGTTAAATTAAGCCCAAACCCCAATAGAATTAGTCCTATGACCATAACCATGTTTATAGGTTCATTGATCAATGAGATCATTAGGCCCTTTAATTTGCTCTTTGAGGATTCCTGCTTGTTGGTTACAGCCCTTTTTCTGTACCAATGCATGGCGAGCATATAAAGTAAAATGAGTACAAATATTTTATTACCAACATCTGCCAGTGCCGCTAAAGCCAATGTGTCATCTCCTAAATAGGCTACTATAAAAGGAAAACAAGATAGGCCAGGTGCCGTTGATGGCAATAACATCATTAAGGTCCTTTTTTTGCTATGCTCGTTTTTATGTAAAGAAACGGTCAGGAAATATTTGGATGCCAATAACATTAATAGGTTAAATGTTAGCGCCATGAACGGAAAGACCAATAAGGTTCCCTTTAATTCTATTTTTAAAAGAGCTACAAAGATAGTGGCAGGTAATGCCACACTTAGAATAAGTACTTTTATTCCTTTTAAATCTTGTTTGGCCACTTTTTTCTGCAAGAATACACCTAGGGAAATAATCAAAAGTAGCTCAAGTGTTTTTTGTAATGCAAAATTCATGTTGATATGGCGTTATATTGTATGGTGGTTGGGTTGGTTATTTTATAGAATAGTCCGTAGGAGTTGGATTATAGATTGTTGTATCAAGGCAATATCTTCACCCAACTCCTGGACTAATTCAAACTTAAACTAGCACCTTTTCCAGGGCAGCGGTAAACAACTTCATTTCATCCATGGTACCCATGCTTACCCGGCACCAGTTTTTACCATAGATTTCAAAAGCTCTTACGCCAACACCTTCTGCAGTCATTTTTTTCAAGAACGCCTTTCCGTCCATTTCAATAGGAAAGATGATGAAACTTGTAGAGGAAGGAACATATTCAAACCCTAGGCGATCAAGGTTTTCGTAAACATAAGCCCTGCATTCCTTGTTTAATTTTCGAGACTTGTCCTTAAAGGTCACATCATCCATACTAGCCATTGCAGCATAGACAGATGGCAAGGATATTCCCATTCCGCCTCTTGTAATTTTTTGGATGATCCCTAGTGTTTCTGGCTGGGCAATTATATAGCCTACCCTTAATCCTGCCATTCCTTGAATCTTGGAAAAAGTACGAGCAATGATTACGTTCTTACCTTCATTAATTAGCGATACCATACTCTTTTTTGCACTATCGTCCAAAAAGCCTAAATAGGCCTCATCTATAAAAATGGGAGTTTTTTCTGATACCCTAGAGCAAAAGTCTATCAGTTCCGCATGGTCTGTCATACTGCCGGTAGGGTTGTTGGGATTGCATATATATACCAATTTGGTTTCATCGTCTACTGCCGCTTCCATCGCCGCCAAATCATGGGACCAATCCTTTTTTAAAGGAACGGGTTTCCATGAGGCTCCAGTGGCTTGAGCAACCTTAATAAGAGACATATAAGCAGGGTCCGCAGAAACAATATTGCCGCCATTCTGAAAGAAAACCATGGCAGTCTTTTCCAAAAGGTCAGAAGACCCTGGGCCCATCATTATGTTTTCTTGCTTTACACCTTCTTCAGCAGCGATCTTGTCCATTAACTGGTAAAGTTCTTTCCAAGCATACCTGTTGCCTTTTGGCGCATATTCCTGCATAGCTTTAACAGCCATTGGAGAGGGTCCGTACGGGTTTTCGTTCGCATTTAATTTTGCGGCCAATTCAACAGGCTGTGTTGGGGCATAAGGCAAATATTCCTTAAAGAACGGGGTATAGGGTAGGTTACCTTTTGCATCTAAGGCAATAGGTTGAGTGGGGAAGGCCCCATAGGTCAAATAGGGAGCGGCCATTGCTCCGGCCGCGGTAAGAATGCCTTTTTTAAGCCATTCTCTTCTGTCTACGTTTGTTTTCATTGTGTGCTATATTTAAGTTTAATATTCTTTAATCGGATTCTACTGGATCTGCATTTATACCAAGATTTCCACTGGCAACAATGGTATCGTCGGTCGTACTTAGATAAATGTTGATATGACTGTCCATTGCAGCAATACTATCATAGAATGCAGTGTCCGTAATCACATAGAATTTACTGGTATCCAGCTCTCCCGTATTACCGGAAACATTATCAAGGGCAAGCATTGTTGCCGCACCAGAACCGGCCGCACCATTAATGATCAAAGCAGGATGCAATAACCCGGGAACCGTATTATAAAGTGAAACCTGCACCAAGGTTTGGTTCAATGTATTTTTCCAAAATACTATTCTGCCGTAAACATTTGAACCAGCAGGGTCAGCTGCATCTATGGTATAGGCAGTATAAGTCGTTAATTTACCGCCTCCTTCTGCTGTAGTTAGTATGGGGTCTAATCTTTCTTGTTCGCAAGAGCATAGGCTTACTGCCCATACCAGGATTATTATATGTCTTATATATGTTTTCATAATTGTTTTCTTCTTAAATGGTTAGCCATGCATTATAATGTGAACGTTAGTCTACCAAAGTAATAGGCGCCTGATGAGCCTTGTTGATAGTTAGAATATAGGTTGAAGGTTCTAAGTTCATACCTAATGATTTCTGGATACTCATTAAAGATGTTGTTGCCGCCTACGGTTACACTAAATTTGTCCGAAATCTTATAGGTAACACCTAGATCAACCGTAAATTCTGGAGTAAAGAATTGGTCTGCATATCCTGTAGTGCCATCTAATAGTGTTCTTGTTCTACTATCTCTGGTCTGTACGGAACCGAAACGGGTTCCCCTTACCATGGTGGAGAATTTACCAATAGAATAATTTAAGGTTCCAATTAATTTGCTACTTGGGGTGCCGGTTTCAAATTGTCCAATAAGCCCTCTGTTCACATAATTATCTGCCAATTCTTCATCGGTCAAATTGGTATTCAGGTCCGGAAGGTTGATTTTTTCAAACTTATTTTCCCTAAATGTGCCTGAAAGTATAACACCTAATTGACCATCTCCAATACGGGTATTGTAATTGACTACGGCTTCTACACCTTTTGTGCTGATATCTCCACCGTTAATTCTAAAACTTGCCAAACCGCTGCCAATGATAGGTTCCAATACTGGTGTGGTACCGGAATTAAATTCGCCGGTCTCAAATATTCTGTCGAAAATATCTATTTTGTAGGCATCCAAGGTAAAATCCAGTTTGCCGATTTTGGTGGTAAAGCCTAAACTGAAGTTTCTTGATCGTTCTTGCTGTAATTGTCCAATACCCAAGGCATTTGCGGCAGAACTACTGTTTTGATATAATGTACCATCAAAAGGTACTAGGTTTACAAAAAAGGTATAGCTATGCGAATAGTTCAATTCCTGTAAGGAGGGTGCCCTAAACCCACTGCTGTACGATCCCCTTATGGCAAAATTTTCCCCTATAGAATATCTACCGGCAATTTTGCTTGTGACCACATTACCAAAATCAGAATAATTTTCTAATCGCAATGCCCCGGAAATTAAAAGATCATCCGTTATATCTAATTCAAGGTCGGCATATGCGGCCATTACAGATCTAAAGCTGTTACTTTCGTTTTCTGGCGCAAAGCCTCTAAAACATTGGCAGTTAAGTGCATAATTCTTTACCAATTCTTGGCTTACGCCTGCATAGGGTAAGACAACCGGTGCTCCTGTTTCATCTACGATCGGTGCTCCATTTAAATCTTCTAAAGGGAAACCGTCTGGCCCGGTCAAAACTTGATTGTCCTCACTTGCAGTTATGACGCCAGCACTACCTGCTGTCCAACTTTCTTCCTGACCGGCTTCAATGGAGTAATTTTCTACGCGCAATTCACCACCAAAGGCAACATTCAATCCAGAAAGAATGTCTTCGTAGTAATTGGTGAAATCCAAATTAAGGGAGTTCTGCAGGAAACTGTGGGTTCCCAGGTTCATTTCTGTTGGTGAACTTTCGCCAATACTTGCATTCCAGGTATTGAACATTCCGTATTTGGCGGAGTTTGTACCAAAGGTGTTGCTGAGGTCAAAATCATAATCTCCCAATGTACCCGTAATACCCGTGGCCAAAGACAAATTATATTGATCGGTATAGATTTGAGGTCTAAATCCGTTTGGAAAAAGGGCAAAACTGGCTCTATCCGCTTGTGCTGCCCTTCTGTAAAAACAGCTATAAGCGTCTGAATATTGATAACCAAAATCACCAAAAGCATAAAAATCAGTACTATCCGTTAAAGGGGTCTCTAGATTAAATCCAAAACCCATTAATGTTTTTGCTGGTAAGCCCGAGTATGTGGAGACATCTACCTGTTCTATTCCTCTGGCCGCCATTAAGCCTTCTACCGTAGTTAAGGAACTTATTAAACCTGCGTCGCCACTACCTTGTGCAGCTATCAATTCTGGGTTCGTAATTATAGGATTGCCGTTGACATCCGTAGTACCGTTATTCAAGTAAAGATCACTGTATAATGGTGCCCTATCTATTTCTAATACTGTTGGTCTTATTGTTCTTTCGGACTGACTTAAAAGTACCGAAGCGTTAAAGTATCCGCCATTTTCAAATCCAACACCATAATTGCCATCAAATTGAAAATTATATCCGTCCCAATCCCCAGATGAACGGTTTAAGGCTTTCTCGGCATCGGTCAGGTCAGAGTCACCAAAGACTGGAGTAGCATTGGGGTAAGCGCCACCAGTAAGGGTGCCCGTAAATTCACCGGTTCCTTTTTTTAAGACCACATTGACCACACCGGCTATGGCATCAGAACCATATTGTGCAGATGCACCATCGCGCAATATCTCTATTCTATCAATTCCAATAGAAGGTATAAATTTCATATCCACGGCATTAGATGGTGTACCGGTTTGTGATGCAGCTAGAATTGCAGAGGTATGCCTTCTTTTACCATTGACCAAAACTAGCATCTGGTTTGGGGCCAACCCTCTTAAACTAGGAGGGCTAACAAAAGAAGATAGATCGCCGCCCCCACTTGTATATGCGGTAAAGGAGGGTGCGGAGGCAGCCAGCATTTGTGATAAATCTTGTTGTGGCATATTAATCGCGTCTTTTTTAATATTGATCACGTCTACGGGAACGGGAGTATTCAGTTTTGTCCTGGCGGCTCCTCTGGTACCCAGTATAATTGTTTCTGTTAGTTGCTCTGCAGCTTCCTGGAGTGTAACGTTCATAGTTGTATTTCCATTTACTGGCATTTCTAATTTTGCATATCCAATAAAGGAATATAACAAGGTGGCATTTGCCGCGGCGGTAATGGTGTACTGACCATCAAAATCTGTTATAACACCAGTAGTAGTACCTTTGACCATTACATTTACCCCGGGCAAGGGCCCTTGTGCATCTGATACTTTACCAGATATTGTTAATTCCTGCCCATGTGCTACAAACATCATGTGTAGCATAAAAAAGGAAAGTATTAGAATTTTTTTCATAATCGAACGAGTTTAGTGGTTTCTCAATAGTTGCCATAGACACCAAACAGTCATCATGTGTATATGATACCTTGGAGGAATATGGTATTCGTAAAATGAAAAGTTCCGGATACTTTTTCTTTGCAGCATGCCCTGGTTTATGTGGCAGATTGCATTAACAATATTATTGATTGTTATAGAATAATAAAAATCAACTCTTTATCTAAAGTCTTGTTTGTTAATGGTTTAGTGTAAGTAAGATTGATTGAAAACCAGTTTTTTTATGATAATCTGATTATTTTTCAGCTTTTAAACATTTTCTCTTGCCGTTTTAGAAGAATATGTAATTATAGCTAAAACCCTGCTTTTTATGAGATCGATAATTTGATTAATTCATTATTAATAAAACGCTATTAATCAACCTTTTTATTATCATATTATCACATAAATTTCCATTACTATAAATTAAATTTGTTAAAAAAGGATAAAAGCTTACAATAGTTTAATTGTTTTTTAAATGAAATAGATGAGAAATAAGTTAGATCAGGTAGATTTTAATATTTTAAATATCCTGGCGGATAATGCACAAACAGCTTATACCGATGTTGCCAAAGAATTAACTATTTCTCCGGGAACCGTACATATGCGCATGAGAAAGATGCGCGAAATGGGACTTATAACCGGTGCCACCCTTACCTTGGATTATGCTAAGATGGGTTGGAAAATGACTATTTTTTTAGGTATTTTTTTAAGTGAGATAAGCCTCTTTAAAAGTGTAATGAAAAAGTTGAACGATATTGAAGAGGTCGTTAAAATTCATCATGTAACCGGTAAATACGATATTTTTATAAAAATGCACGCACGTGACAGTAACCATTACAAGCAAGTGTACCAAGACGAAATATTAAGCGTAGCCGGTATACGCGGTATAGAATCTTTCATTTCCATTGAGGAAAAGGTAGAGCGCCATATACAGTTTATAGAATTGCCTTCTTAAATTATTTTCATATTTACCGGGTCCCAGTTTACCGGTTGCTTCTTGTAGTAACTTTCATTTGCCAATAATGCCGCACCCGCCGCTCTTAGACCAAATTCTGGGTCTTGAATTACCTTTTTATCTGCTCTTATACTGGTAAAAAAATTATTAAAATGGTCATAGTGCGCCCCTTTATAATCGTTGGGAGCTTGCCATGTTGTTTTACCGGTCGCTAATTGAGATTTCCGGTCGTTCATTTTTTCTGCGTATTCTTTTTGTATACT